>JBJMOZ010000363.1:0-4471 GCA_045803465.1 Gemmatimonadales bacterium
GCGAGTCGCGCGGCTCGTGGCCCACCTGGGCGACGAGCGGGGTGGCGCCCGCGAGGGACAGGACCAGCAGCAGGATACGGGGCATGGATCTCAGGGCGCGCGAAGGTCGCGGCCCGTCATTTCGGGGGGCGGCTCGACTCCGAGGAGTCCGAGCACGGTGGGGGCGACGTCGCAGAGCGCGCCGCCATGCCGCAGCGGCATGTCGCCCGCGTTGACGGCGATGAACGGGACCGGGTTCGTGGTGTGCGCCGTGTGTGGGCCGCCCGTCGCCGGGTCGAGCATCATCTCGGCGTTGCCGTGGTCGGCGGTCACGAGCACGTGGGCGCCGACGCGCTCCGCCGCCGCCAGGATGCGGCCGAGGCTCTCGTCGATCGTCTCGACGGCGGTGATGACGGCCGGCACGACGCCGGTGTGGCCCACCATGTCGGCGTTGGCGAAATTGCTCAGCAGGAAATCGTGCGACTTGCGCTCCAGGGCGCTGCACAGCGCGTCGGTGACGCCGCGTGCGTTCATCTCGGGCATGAGGTCGTACGTCGCCACCTTCGGGCTCGGCACCAGGGCGCGCTCCTCGCCCTTGTAGGGGGGTTCGTAGCCGCCGTTGAAGAAGTAGGTGACATGCGGGTACTTCTCCGTCTCCGCCGTGCGCAGCTGCGTGAGGCCGTGGTCGGCCAGCACCTCGGCGAGGATGCGCGCGAGCGTGAACGGCGGGAATGCCTGCGGGATCGGGAAGGTGCGATCGTACTGCGTCATGGTGACGGCCTGGACGCAGGGCCCCTGCACCGTGAAGCCGTCGAAGGTGGGCAGCGTGAGCGCGCCGACGATCTGGCGCATCCGGTCGCTGCGGTAGTTGAAGAAGAAGATGCCGTCGCCTTCCTCGAGCGTCGCCACCGGCCGTCCATTGCGGTGGTGCACCAGCGGCCGCACGAACTCGTCGGTCTCGCCGCGCTGGTAGGCGGCCTGCACCGCGAGCACCGGGTGCTCCACCGCGATGCCGACCCCATGCGCGATGGCGTCGTACGCCGCCTTCGTGCGCTCCCAGCGGCGGTCGCGGTCCATGCCGTAGTAGCGGCCGGTGAGCGACGCGATGTCCACCCGATCCCCGGCGATGCGTCGCATGTCGAGCAGCAGCGTGCGCACCACCTCGGCGCCGAGCGTCGGCGCGCTGTCGCGGCCGTCGAGGAAACCGTGAATGGCGATCCGCGGCACGCGGAGCCGCACGCCCAGCTCGACGCATGCGAGCAGGTGCCGGTCGAGCGCATGCACGCCACCCGGGCCAAGGAGGCCGACGAGGTGCAGCGTGCCGCCCGTCTGCCGCAGGTGCGCGCCGAGTTCGAGGAGCGGCGGCAGGGTGTAGAAGTCGCCGCGCTGGATGGACTGGGAGATGCGCACGAGATCCTGCGGCACCACGCGGCCGGCGCCCAGGTTGAGGTGCCCCACTTCGCTGTTGCCCATCTGTCCTTCGGGGAGCCCGACGGCGAGTTCACTCGCGTTGAGCAGCGTGCGCGGGTGCCGGCCCCACAGTGCCTGCCAGTTGGGCGCGCGGGCGAGCGCGATCGCGTTTCCCTCGCGTTCCGGACGATAGCCCCAGCCGTCGAGCACGCACAGCACGACTGGGCCTTTGCGTCCGAGGGCGTTTGACATGAATCTCCGCGACGTCTATGATGGGCGACCGTGACGGGCGAAGCGCAATCTAGTCCTGCCTTCCGTCGGCTTCCAGCCGCCATTGCTGCGCTGCTTCTCCTTGCTGCGTCGCCGCTTGGCGCGCAACAACGGGCCGCGCGCGCCGTCGCACCGGCGCAGGCGGTGCCGGCGCCGGTCGCGCCGCCTTCCGGCGCTCCATCCGATCGCGTCGAGACCACCTCGCAAGTCGAGCTGCGCGTTCGTCCCGACACCGGCACGTCCGCCGGCACGCTCGCCGCGGGCACCTCGGCGCGCGTCGTCACGCGCAGCGGCGACTGGGTGCGCGTGCAGGTGGAGGGCTGGGTGCGTGCCGACGAACTGGCGCCCGCCAGCGGCGCGCAGCGCGGGGTCACCGCGGCCGAGCTGCGTGCCGACCCCGCGCGCTACGTCGGGCAGACGGTGGAGTGGAAGCTGCAGCTCATCGGCGTGCAGGTGGCCGACGAACTCCGACCCGAAATGTCCCCCGGCCAACCGTACCTGCTCACGCGCGGTCCGCTCCCCGAGGCGGGCTTCGTGTACGTGACGGTGCCGCGCGCCGAGGTGGCGTACTTCAAGGCCTTGCCGCCACTCGCCGAGCTCCTGGTGCGCGTCACCATCAAGGCGCCCCGCACCCGCTTCCTCGCCACGCCCGTCGTCGAGTACGTCGAGGCGGTCGCGCCCGTCCGCTAGACATCGTGCTCGCATCGCTGGCCGCCGAGACCACTGGCGTCTCCGGACTCCTGCTCGCCATCGGTGCGATGCTCGCCGGGGCCAAGCTCCTCGGCGACCTCTTCGAGACGGTGGGCCAGCCCGCGGTGCTGGGCGAGATGCTCGCCGGCATCGTGCTCGGCCCGTCGATGCTCGGACTCGTCGATCCACGCCAGGAGGTGCTGCACGCGCTCAGCGAGCTTGGCGTGGTCATCCTGCTCTTTCAGATAGGCCTCGAGACCAACCTGCGGAGGCTGTTCGCCGTGGGGCCGGCCGCCCTCGCGGTCGCGGTGGTCGGTGTCGCCTTGCCGTTCGCGCTCGGCTACTTCGCCAGCGTCGCGCTGGGGCTCGCGCCACTCGTCCGGCTCGTGATGGGCGCGACGCTCACGGCCACGTCGGTGGGCATCACGGCGCGCGTGCTCTCCGACCTCGGGCGGCTGCAGGATCGCGAGAGCCAGGTGGTCCTGGGCGCCGCCGTGCTCGACGACGTGGTCGGCCTCGTCATCCTCGCGGTCGTGGGTGCCGTGGTCGCGGGTGGCGACGTGACGCCGATGCTGGTGGGCCGCCTGTCGTTGACGGCGTTCGGGTTCATCGGCGTCGCACTGCTCGTGGGGCGCTTCGCCGTGCCGCCGCTCTTCAACCTGCTCGACCGCTACCTCAAGGGGCCGTCGCTCCCGCTCATCGCGCTCACGGTGGCACTCCTCGTGTCGGTGCTCGCGGAGCGGGTGGGCTCGGCGCTCATCATCGGTGCGTTCACCGCCGGCCTCCTCTTCGCGCCCACGCGGCAACTGCACGCCATCGAGAAGGGCGTCGTGCAGATCGGCTATTTCTTCGTGCCGCTCTTCTTCGTCACCGTCGGCGCGCTGGTGGATGTGGGTGACTTCGCCGACGCCCGCGTGCTGCTCGTGGGCGGCGTGATGACCCTGTGCGCCGTGGTCGGCAAGGTCGCGGCCGGCTTTGCACCCTTCTGGTTCGACGGCCGCAAGCTCGTCATCGGCGTGGGGATGGTGCCGCGAGGCGAGGTGGGCCTCATCTTCGCCTCGATGGGCCTCACTTCGGGCGTCTTCGACGGCAAGCTCTTCTCGTCCGCCGCGCTCATGGTGATGGCCACCACCTTCCTCGCGCCGATCGGCCTGCGCTTCCTGCTCAGCGCGCAGCCCGCGCCGCCGGCCGATGAGCGGGAGGGTGGCGGGGGCGCCAGCCTCGTGTCCCGGGTCTGATCCGGCCTTCGGTGGCGCAAGCCCTTCCACGGCGACACTTTTCAGACAGGCGCCCCGTAAGTGCGCCACCGGAGGGCCCCATGGCCATGAACGACCTGCTCAAGCAGCGCATCCTGCGCGCGCTCGAGACCCTCGACGACGACAAGGGCTATCAGGTGCTCGACTTCGTCGAGTTCCTCGAAAGCCGATACGCGGCGCGCCAGCGTCCCACCGGCATCCTCGCCAAGATCACGGAGACGGTCGAGGACACGATGCGCGCCGGCAAGCTCCCCATTCAGGCCATCTCCGGCACGATGGGACTGATGGATAGCGCGAGTCGCGTCATGCGCGGCATTGCAGCCGCTGGTCAGGCGGTGGTGGATGAGGCCGTGAAGGCCACGCAGCCGCCGCCGGCGGCCCCGGCGGCGCGGCCGCCCGAGAAGCTCGAACCCCCGCGCCCATGACCTCGACGGTCACACCCGCGCCCCACACCACTCCCCCCTCCACCGATCAATTCATTCAGGGCAGGTCTGCCGGTCTACTTCTTCTGGCATCGCCGTGGACAGGGCAGCCGCTGATGCGTCGGCGAGCGGCGGCGTCGGTAGCTCTGGCACGGTCTCCCGCCGTTTCATGCTGAAGGCTGCTTGCGCCCGCCCGGACCGCGGCCTAAGGTTATGGATGTTCCCAGTGACCCGCCGGCCCGCCCGGGCCCGGCACCGCCCGATCTCCCAGATTCGATGAGCCGGATCCGTCCCGACGCGGGGCTCACGTTCGACGACGTGCTGCTCGTACCGCGGCACTCGACCGTGCACCCCCGCGACGTCTCGATCTCCAGCCGCTTCACGCGCGGCATCTCCCTCAACATCCCGCTGATTTCTGCCGCCATGGACACGGTCACCGAGGCC
>JBJMOZ010000380.1:0-3820 GCA_045803465.1 Gemmatimonadales bacterium
CGAGCGACTTCTGCGGCTCCTCGCCGGCGGCCGCATCGCGCGCGACGCGGCCGAATCGGCCGTGGTCGGATTGCAGAACGTGGCGAGCGAAGCCGACGCCAACGACGAGTGGACGCGAGGCATCTCGGCGTCGTCGGAGGAGGTGCGGGCACTCATCGAGCAGATCGCCGGGCGCATGCGCGAGGTGTCGGCCGGCACCGAGGATTACGCGGCGGCCGCCCAGGAGATCGCCGCCGCCGCCGAACAGCTCAACGCATCCACCGAGGAGATCTCGACGTCGGCGAGCCGGCTCGCGCAGGCCGCCGAAAAGCTGAGCCGTGCCACCACGGGCTTCCAGCTCGCGTGGACCACCGAGTCGCCGGTCGCGAAACTGCCGGCGGGGCGGGCCTCGTAGGGGAGGACGACTTCACCCTCACGGGGATCCCGATGCGCCGGTCGTGCCTGCCCTTCCCATCCGTCCCACTCATGTTGGCCATGATATCCGCTCCGCTTGCCGCGCAGGGACCCGCCCCGGGACCCGATCGCCCCATCGACGCGGCCACGCGCACGCAGGTCATCGACGGCGTCCTCAAGCAGCTGAATGACGCGTACGTGTTCCCCGACAAGGCGAAGGAGATGGAACTGGCGGTGCGTGGGCGGGCGAAGCGGGGCGAGTACGACCGGATCACCAGCGCCCACGGTCTCGCCGACTCGCTCACGGCGCACCTGCAGGCGGTCAGCCACGACAAGCACCTCCGTGTGCGCTACAGCGATCGCCCCGTGTCCGACGAGTCGCTCGACGCCGAGCCGACCGCGGAGCAGGCGCGCGAAGCGGAGACGTTCGGCAGGACGGTCAACTTCGGCATCGAGCGCGCCGAGCGACTGTCCGGCAACGTGGGCTATCTCGAGATCCGCAGCTTCGGCTTTTCTGCGAAGATGGCCGATGCCGCCGTGGCCGCCGCCATGACCCTGCTCGGCAACACCGACGCGCTCATCATCGACGTCCGTCGCAACGGGGGCGGCGATCCGGAGATGGTGGCGCTCGTCTGCAGCTATCTGCTCGGGCCGGGCGAGATCCTGATCAACAAGTTCTACTGGCGTCCGCAGGATCGCTGGGACGAGTCCCGCACGAAGGCCACCGTGAGCGGACGGCACTACGGCACCGCGAAGCCCGTCTACGTGCTCACGAGCGACCGCACCTTCTCGGGCGCCGAGGAGTTCGCCTACGACGTCCAGACCCAGAAGCGCGGCGAGATCGTCGGCGACACCACGGGCGGCGGCGCGCACCCGGGCGGCATGCGCCGCGTCACGGAGCAATTCGGCGTGTGGGTGCCCGCGGGACGCGCGGTGAACCCGATCACCAACACGAACTGGGAAGGCACGGGCGTGCGGCCGGACGTGCCGGTGAAGTCGGACGACGCCTTGCGGACGGCGCACATCCGGGCGCTGGAGAAGCTGCTCGCTGGGGCGACGGGTGAAGAGAAGGAACGGCTGCAGGGCGCGCTGGAGCGTGTGCGGAAGGGAACGGCCTAGCCGGCGCGATCGGGGCACTTCTCCCTGAACATTCCCCGCACGTCCAGCCGGTTCTCGATCGCCCCCGCCTGGGCGGCGATGCGGAGCGCGTACTCCAGCCGCAACGAGTCCGGATCCGCGCCCCGCGCGACGACGATGCGGTACTGGGCGCAGTAGGCCGGGATCTCCATTTCGATGACGCGCTTCGCCGACACCAGGCTCGCCTGCCACGCCTCGCAGCTGAGGAAGCCGGCGGCCTGCTCGCGGTGCACCGCCTCGTGGGCGAGCACCTCCTCCGCCTGTGCCGTGCCGACGATGTCCGCGCGCACCCAGCTCTCGGCGAGACCGTTGCGACAGAAGGTGTAGCCCAGGAAGCCGTGCGGCACGACGGGCACGGGCGGCGCCGAGTGCGCATCGGCGCGCGCCGCCTGTGCCGAAAGCGCAGCCGGCGCTATCGGCGCCGCCAGGAGCAACAGCAAAATTCGCCTCATGGCGCGTAACGTTGCCCGCGTGGCCTCGTGACGCAATCTTCTCCCCACCCGGACCCCCTCGACACATGACGGGCTATCTTCGGATACGACCCGAACCTGGGACTCGGATGCGGATCGCGATCTTCTCGGAAACCTACTGGCCCATGGTCAGCGGCGTCGCCACCACGCTGCGCCGCCTGGTCGACGCGATGCACGCGCGCGGCCATGAGATGCGCGTGTACTCGGCCACGTACGGCCTGCCCGACGGCCTGCCGGACCGGCCGGAAGTGCATCGCTCGCCCAGCAAGGCCTTCTTCATCAGCCCGCAGATCCAGTGGGCGTTCCCGCGGCCCGGGGAGATCCTCGCCGACCTCTCGCGCTTCCAGCCGGACGTGGTGCACCTCGCCACCGAGTTCGCGATGGGCTATCCCGGGCTTCGGGCGGCCCGGGCCCTGGATCTGCCCATCGTCTGCTCCGCGCATACCGACTACGAGCGATACGCCGGCCGCTACGGCAAGTGGCTCGAGACGCTCGTCCGCCCAGGCTGGACGTACCTGCGCTGGTTCTACGGCCATGCGCACAAGGTGCTGTGTCCCTCGCGCATCTACGAGGCCCACCTGCACCGGCGGGGCGTGCGGCACACGGGCATCTGGTCGCGCGGCGTGAACGCCGAGGAGTTCAACCCGGGCTGGCGCTCCGAGGCATGGCGCACCCAGTTCGGCGTGGGACCCGGGGATCCGCTGATCGCCTACGTGGGCCGGGTGGCACCGGAGAAGAACCTGCCGCTGCTGCTCAAGGCCTGGGAGCAGCTCGAGGGCGTGCGCGGCCGAGCGCAGCTGGTCATTGTAGGCGAGGGCATCATGGAGGACACGCTTCGCCGGCGTCGCATCCCGGGCGTGCACCTCGTCGGCTTCCTGCACGGGCCCGAGCTGTCCCGCGCCTACGCCTCGTCGGATATCTTCGCGTTCCCGTCCACCACCGAGACCTTCGGCAACGTACTGCTCGAGGCGATGTCGTCGGGGTGCGCGCCCGTCGTCGCGGAGGCAGGCGGGGTGCTCGACTTCACCGCGCACGAGTCGAATGCACTGTTCACCCGGCCGGACGATACGGCAAGCTTCACCGAACAGCTCGGACGCATCATCCAGGACGCCGGCCTGCGCCAGCAGCTGTCGCGTAACGCTCGACGTACGGCAGAGTTGCGCGGCTGGGACGCCATCTACGACCAGCTCGAGCACGACTACCGGCTGGTGGTCCTGGCCCACCGCGGGCTGTCCCAGGCCGCTTGAGCCGGTGCGCCGAAGGCCCAATGCCCCCGGTGCCGTCCGGGGGCTATTTTGCGTCCCCTATGCGTGCCAGCGCCGAGTCCCGCCAAACGTTCGTGCGTCATTCGACGTACTGAGTCCTGATGCCCCGCCGCAGGCCATCGGAATCGTTCGAGGCCCAGCTCCCTGTCGACACGGAGCGGGATTGGCTCGCCTTCACGGTGAGCTCGCTGACACACCTCGTGATGATCATGGTGGCCCTGCTGCTGGCGAAACACGCCGCCGAGCAGGCGCTGGAGCAGCCGAAGAGCACCGCCCCGAAGGACATGCGCGAGGTGGCGATGGTGTACCTGCCACCTCCGCCCCGCGCGGAAACGCGACCCGTTCCTCCCCCGCCCCGACCACAGCCCGAGCCCCCGCCGCCGGCCGTCACGCCGCCGGCGCCGCGCGCCATCAACCGCGTGCCCGAGCCCGAGCCCAACGCTCCACCTGACGCTAAACGGACCGAGGGCGCATCGGAGAGCGCGGAATCGCGCACGCCCGCGGGCGATCCCTCCGCCCCCGAGGACGCGAGCACGACCGAGACGCCGAAGGGCG
>JBJMOZ010000054.1:0-2547 GCA_045803465.1 Gemmatimonadales bacterium
GTGGCCGCGGATGTGCCCGATGCCGTAGAGGGTGGTGGGCCCCTCGGCGAACGCGGCCAGCGCGAAGATCGTGGGGGTGAGCTCCCCGGCCGCGGACAGGTCGAGGTCGACGCCCTGGATGCCGTTCGGCCCCCCGGTGACCGTGAGCGCCCCGCCTCTTCGGACGACCTTCGCACCCATGAGGGTCAGGATGTCGCTGAGCATGGCGCCCGGCTGGGTGGAGTGAGCGGGCCATCCGGTCACCGAGACCGAGCCGCCCGCGATCATCGCCGCCGCGAGGAACGGCGCCGCGTTGGACAGGTCGGGCTCGATGGCGACGTCCTTGCCGCGGATCGGCCCCGCCGGGACGATCCACTCCCCGGCGCCGGGGCGCTCGACATGCACCCCGCGATGCGCCAGCGACTCCACGGTCATGTCGATATGCGGGATGCTGGGCAGCCGCGCGCCGGCATGGACGAGGTGCAGGCCGACATCGAAGCGGGCGGCGGCGAGCAGCAGGCCGGACACGAACTGGCTGGAGGCGCTGGCGTCGATGGTGACCTCGCCGCCGCGGACGTGGCCGTGGCCGCGCACGATGAACGGCAGCGCCCAGTGGCCGCCGTCGTCGATGTCGACGCCGACGTCGCGCAGCGCGGTGATCATCGCGCCCATGGGGCGGTGCAGGGCGCTCTCGTGCGCGGTGAGGGCGACATCGCCCTTCGCGAACCCGCCGAGGGCGGCGACGAAGCGCATCACGGTGCCCGCCTGGCCGCAGTCGATCTCGGTCGCGCCGCGCAGCGGCCAGACCGGCGTGACGATGATGTCGTCGCCATACGGTCCGGTCCCCGGCTCGAGGACGATGTCCACGCCGAGCGCCCTGAGCGCCTGCATCATGCGATCGGAGTCGTCGGAGTGAAGCGGCGCCATGAGCCGGCTCGGCGCATCCGCCAACGAAGCCAGGATCAGCTCCCGGTTGGTCAGCGACTTCGAGCCCGGCACGGTGACGGTGGCGCGCAGCGCTCGGGGCGCGACCGGTGCGCGCCATGGGCCGCGCGCGGCTGGCGCGAGATCTGGGGAATACCGGTCGGCAGTCATCGGGTTCTACCCTACTGAACCCGTCAGAACAACCAGCGAAGCGGAGCCGGATGATCGCCACCCTCGATCGCGTCGACGCGGAGGCATCCCTCAGCTCTCAGGAAGCTGCCTGGGCCGCCACCGTAGACTGGCGCGTGATGACCGAGCACACCGAGCAGGTGCAGACCGACCCCGCACAAGAAGCGCGCACGCAGTTCGAAGAGCAGGCGCTGCCTTTCATGGACCAGCTGTACGCAGCGGCGATGCGCATGACGCGCAATCCCGCGGATGCGGCCGACCTCGTCCAGGAGACGTTCGTCAAGGCGTTCGGATCGTGGCGGACCTTCACGCAGGGTACGAACCTCAAGGCGTGGCTGTACCGCATCCTCACGAACACGTACATCAACACGTATCGCAAGAAGCAGCGGGAGCCCTACCAGGGCACCATCGACGAGCTCGAGGACTGGCAGCTCGGCGGAGCCGAGTCCACCACGGCCACGAGCTCCCGATCGGCCGAAGCCGAGGCGATCGATCGGATGCCGGCATCCGTCGTCAAAGACGCGCTGCAGGCCATCCCGGAGGATTTCCGGCTGGCGGTGTACCTCGCGGACGTCGAGGGCTTCGCCTACCAGGAGATCGCCGACATCATGAAGACCCCCATCGGCACAGTCATGAGCCGTCTGCATCGTGGCAGGCGCATGCTTCGTGAGCTGCTGGCCGACTACGCGAAAGAGCGCGGCATATCGACGGCCGCCACAGGGAGCACGAAATGACAGACTGCGGCTGTGAGAAGGCACGGCGCGACCTCGAGGAGTACCTGCGCCACGAGGTGTGCAAGACACAGCAGAGCGACATCGCCGAGCACCTGGCGCACTGCGCCGAGTGCAGTGACGAGGCTCTCGTCTCACGCACGCTGACGGACGCCATCGCGCGGGCGTGCCAGGAGACGGCTCCCGAGCAGCTGCGCGACCAGGTGCTCGCGACGCTGCGGGCCGCGCAGGCGGCGCACTGACGGCATTCGCTCGGCGGTCAGGCGCTGAGTACTCAATGGGGCTTCGCCCCAAACCCCCGGCTCGCTGACGCGCGCCACTCCGCCGCGAACACGGTGAGGGAGTGGGGAACGACGTCGATGGTCAGGGGCAGCGCGCCGATGGGATCACCGTCCGCATAGGCGGTCACGCCGGGGGCCGCCAGCCGCACCGATCGCACACGGCGCATCGACACCTGCGCCACGTCGGCGTGGGTGCCCTTGTAAACGCGGGGGAGGAGCCGCAGCAGCCGCAGCCGCCCCGCCGGCCGCACCAGGACTACATCGAGCAGCCCGTCATCCGGATCGGCATCGGGGCAGATCGGGATGCCGCCGCCGTAGGTGCGCCCATTGCCGACCGTCGCCATCACCAGGTCGCCGGCGATGCGCTCCCGGCTGGCGTCCTCGAGTTCGAGCTCCACCTCGTACGGGATGCCCGCGAGCGTCAGGAATTCCACGAGGATCGC
>JBJMOZ010000184.1:0-7363 GCA_045803465.1 Gemmatimonadales bacterium
AGTGAAATGCCCCACTCACCTTGAGCGGAATGACTCGCTTGGCGCCTCTCGCCTTGCAGCCTTCTCCCGCCCGGTCCACGCCCGCCGGATCGCCCGAGATCACCGTCTGGTCGGGTGCGTTCAGGTTGGCAGCGACGGCCACCTCTTCACCCTCGGACGCCTCGGCACAGGCGGCCTCTACCTCCGCCGTCGGGAGACCGAGGACGGCGGCCATGGTGCCCGGGCGCTTCGTGCCGGCGTCGAGCATCAGCTCTCCACGCTTCCGCACCAACGTCGCCGCAGCTTCCGCCGTGAGCGCTCCCGCCGCCACCCAGGCGCTGTACTCCCCCAGGCTGTGCCCGGCGCCCGCCACCACGTCACCGAGCTGCGTGCCCACGACGGCCAGCACGGCAGCACTGTGGGCGAGGATCGCTGGTTGCGCGTTGTGCGTGAGCGTGAGCTCGTGCTCGGGCCCTTCCCACATCAGGTGCGTGAGCGGCACGCCGAGCGCTGCGTCGATCCGCTCGAACGTCGCGCGCGCGGCCGGGAAGCGTTCCGCGAGATCCCGTCCCATGCCCACCTTCTGCGCGCCCTGGCCCGGGCAGAGGACGACGGTCACCACCGGACGACGGTCGCGCCCCAGGTGAAGCCACCGCCGAACGCCACGAGCAGCGCCAGCTGCCCCTTTCTGAGCCTTCCCTCTTCTTCCGCCTGCGCGAGGGCGAGAGGAATGGAGGCGGCCGAGGTGTTGCCGTAGCGGTCCACGTTGACCATCACCTTCTGCATCGGGATGCCAGCGTGCTTCGCCGTCGACTCGATTATGCGAAGGTTGGCCTGATGCGGCACCAGCAGGTCGACGTCCTCGGCCGTGACGCCCGCGCGCGCGAGCGCCACGTCGCACGATTCGGCCATCGCGAGCACGGCGGCCTTGAAGACCTCGCGACCGGCCATCCGCATGAACTGGCGCCGCCCCTTGGCCATTTCCTCGGTCACGGGATCCGACGATCCGCCGCCCGGGATGTAGAGCAGGTCGGCCAGGCGGCCATCGGCCTTCACGAACGTCGACAGGAGCCCACGTCCGGAGTCGTCGGCCTTCTGCAGCACGGCGGCACCGGCGCCGTCGCCGAACAGGATGGCCGTCGAGCGATCGGTCCAGTCCACGATCGTCGAGAGCTTCTCGGCGCCGAGCACGAGCACGTTGCGGAAGTTGCCGGCGGCGATGAGGCCCTCGGCGACCGTGAGGCCGTACACGAAGCCCGGACACGCGGCCGAGAGGTCGAAGGCCGCCGCGTTCAGCGCGCCGAGACTGGCCTGCAGGTCGCAGGCCTGGGACGGCATGCGGCGGTCGCCGCTCACGGTGGCGCAGATGATGGCGTCCACGTCGGCCACGGTGAGGCCGGCGCGGTCGAGCGCGGCGCAGCTCGCCGCATGGCAGAGCGAGGTCAGCGACTCCTCGGGTCCGGCGATGCGCCGCTCGCGGATGCCGGTGCGCTCGCGGATCCACTCGTCGCTGGTGTCGAGCGACTTGCTCAGGTCGTCGTTGGTGACGATGCGCTTGGGCACGGCGACGCCCACGCCATTGATGACGGCGAACGGACGCGTGCTCATGCCGCACGCCCGGCGAGAGCCGCCATCTGGGCGCCGATGTGGCTGCTGAGCCCAACCTCGGCCGCGTGCACCGCACCACGGATGGCGACCTTGATGGACTTCGGACTGGAGGAGCCGTGGCAGATGATGCACACGCCCTTCACGCCGAGCAGCGGAGCGCCGCCATACTCCGAGTAGTCGAGCACGCGGAAGATCTCCTTCATGTCGGCACTCGTCAGCAGCGCGGGGGCGCTGCGCGTGGCGAGCTTGACGATGAGACGGGACACCGACTCGTAGAACTTCAGCACGATGTTGCCCACGAAGCCGTCGCACACCACGACGTCGATGTGCCCGTGCCGGGGATGGCCGGCGAGGATGTCGCGCCCCTCGATGTTCCCGCAATAGTTGAGGCCCACCTGCTGCTTCAGCAGCGTGTGCGCCTCTTTCACCGTCGCGGTGCCCTTCTCCTCCTCCTCGCCCACGTTGAGGAGTCCGACCGTCGGCGCCGCGCGGCCGAGAATGTCGCGGGCGTAGATGCTGCCGAGCCAGGCGAAGTTGACGAGCTCGCGCGCGGTGCAGTCGACGTTGGCGCCCCCATCGAGCACGATCACCGGCAGGTCGGCCGTCGGGAACGGCGTGGCTACCGTGGCGCGCGCGACGCCCTCGTGCAGCCCGAGCACGATGGTGCCCGCAGCCAGCGTCGCGCCGGTATTGCCGGCCGAGATGAAGGCGTCGGAACGGCCGGCCTTCTGCAGCGTGACCCCGACCACCAGGCTCGAGTTGGGCTTCTTGCGCACCGCCGACAGCGGCTTCTCGCCCATGCCGACCACGTCGGGTGCCTCGATGATCTCGAGGCGGCGCCGGTCGACGCCCGGATGGCGTGCCAGCTCCGCCTCGATCGCCTCGGTGCGGCCGACCAACTGGATGATGTAGTCGCCCGGGAACTCTGCGAGGGCGGCCAGTGCGCCGGCCACCTCGGCCTCGGGCGCGTGGTCACCACCCATCGCGTCCAGCGCGACGCGGATCACCCTCAGTTGTCCTCGACCTCGATCCGCTTCTTCCCCGCGTAGTAACCGCAGGATCCGCACACGCGATGCGGGAGCCGGGGCGAGCTGCAGCGCGGACAGGCCTGCGTGCGCATGCTGGCCGCGACGTGATTGCCCCGGCGGGAGCGCTTCCGGGACTTCGACTGGCGGCGCTTCGGTACGGCCATGACTTCCTCAGGTGTTGTCGGACCCCTGCGAGTGCACGCACGGTCCAGCGTTCAGATCGGCCCCGCACTTGGGGCAGAGTCCCGCGCAATCCTCGCGGCACAGCGGAAACGCCTCGACGGTGAGCGCGAGCTCCTCGCGCACCGCCTGGCCCAGGTCGATCTGCGACGCGGTGGCCGGCAGCGGGAAGACGTCGGGGTCGTCCTGCACATCGGGGTCGGCGCTGAACATCACGCCGATCTCCGCATCCACGGGCATCGACAGCGGGGTAAGGCAGCGCCGGCAACTGCCGTGCACCTCGCCCCGCACATGCCCTTTCCAGAAGTACTCGCCCTCCGCCGTGGCCTGCAGGCGCCCATCGACGTCGAGCGGCTGTGACAACTCGACGGCAAGACCCTCGAGGAGAGGATCGCCGGGTTCGATTCGTCCCCGGGTGTCCACGGGGCCCTGTCGGAGATTCCGGACATCGACCAGCAGCATAGCCCCGTAACCTAGTTGGGACAACGAGTTAGGTCAAGTTAGCCCCAGAGTCCGGCGTGCTCGCTCTCGGTAAAGAAGAAGGCGATCTCCCGGGCGGCGTTTTCGTCGCTGTCCGACGCGTGGATGGCGTTCTTCCCCTTCGACTCGGCGTAGAGCTTCCGGACGGTGCCCGGCGCGGCCTCGGCGGGGTCGGTGGCGCCGATGGTGGCGCGCAGCGTCGGGACCGCGTCGTTGCGCTCGAGCGCGATCGGCATGCAGGGACCGCTGGTCATGAACTGCACCAGCTCCGGGTAGAAGGGCCGCTCCTTGTGCACCGCGTAGAACGCGCCGGCCTGGGCCGTGCTCAGACGGGTGAGCCGCGCGGCGCGGATGACGAAGCCGGCCTGCTGCAGGTGCGCGATGATCAGGCCCGCCTTGCCGCTGGCAATGGCGTCGGGCTTGATGATGGCGAGAGTGTGCTTTCCGCTCATGGATCCGTTCCGGGAGTCGTGGGAATGCGACGGGTTAGAGGCGTGCCTTGACGAGCTCGACCACGTCGAGCGGCCGCTTCATGATGCCGAAACCGGCGCCTTCGAAGGCGGCGAGCTTCTCCTCGGCGGTGCCGGAGGAGCCGGAGATGATCGCGCCGGCGTGGCCCATCCGGCGGCCCTTGGGCGCCGTCTGGCCGGCAATGAAGCCGATCACCGGCTTGGTGACGCTCTGCCGCACGAACTCGGCGGCCATCTGCTCGTCGGTGCCGCCGATCTCGCCCATGAGCACGATGACGTCGGTGTCCGGATCGTCCTGGAAGGCGCGCAGCACGTCGATGAAGTTGGTGCCGATGAGCGGGTCGCCCCCGATGCCCACGCAGGTGCTCTGGCCGATGCCGGCTCGCGTGAGGTGGTTGACGATCTCGTAGGTGAGCGTGCCGCTGCGCGAAACGATGCCCACGCGTCCGGGCGCGCAGATGTTGCCGGGGATGATGCCCACCTTGGCCTCACCCGGCGTGATCAGGCCCGGACAGTTGGGACCGATGAGCCGGGCACCACGCGCGCGCACGAACGGCAGCACGCGCGTCATGTCCATGACCGGCACGCCCTCGGTGATGCAGACGATGAGGCGGACGCCGGCATCGGCCGCCTCGTAGATGGCTCCTGCCGCGCCCACGGGCGGCACGTAGATCACCGACGCGTTAGCGCCCGTCTCGCGCACCGCTTCGGCGACGGTATTGTAGACCGGCACCTTGTCGTCGAAGCGCAGCCCGCCCTTCCCCGGCGTGACGCCGGCGACGACGTTCGTGCCGTACTCCACCATCTGACGCGTGTGGAACGAGCCATCGCGGCCGGTGATGCCCTGCACCACCAGGCGCGTTGCGCGGTCGGCGAAGACGCTCATGCGGCCTCCTTGGCCGCGGCGACGACCTGCCGCACGGCTTCGTCCATGTCGTTGAGCGCCTTCATGCCGATGCCCGTGAGGATCTGCACCGCCTCGGCTTCGTTGGTGCCGGTCAGGCGCACCACGATCGGCACCTTCACCGGGAACTGCTCGAGGGCCGTCTTGATGCCGTTGGCGACGTCGTCGGTGCGCGTGATCCCGCCGAAGATGTTGAAGAGGATCGCCTTCACCCGCGGGTCCGACGTGATGATGCGAAGCGCGGCCACCACCTTGTCCGGGTTCGAGCTGCCGCCGATGTCGAGGAAGTTGGCCGGATCGCCGCCGTAGTACTTCACGAGGTCCATGGTGGCCATGGCCAGGCCGGCGCCGTTCACCACGCAGCCCACGTTGCCGTCGAGCTTGATGAAGGTGAGGTTGGCGCGGCGAGCAGCCACTTCGGCCGGGTTCTCGGCCGATTCGTCGCGCAGCAGCGCGAGGTCGGGCCGGCGGTCGAGCTCGTTGTCGTCGATGGTGACCTTGGCATCGAGCGCGAGAACACGGCCGTCGGCCGTGGTGACGAGCGGGTTGATCTCGGCGAGCGACGCGCCATTCTCGGTGAACACGCGATAGAGCTGCTCGACGATGCGTGCGGCGGCCTTCACGTGCGCGAACTCCTTGTAGAGGAAGAACGCGAGCGTGTAGGCGTGGTGCGGCAGCAGGCCGTAGACGGGATCCACCGGCAGGCGCAGGATCTTCTCGGGCGCGGTGGCCGCGACCTCCTCGATGTCGATGCCGCCGGCCGGGCTCACCATGAAGACCGGGCGCTGCGTCTCGCGATCCATGATGAGGCCGACGTAGGCCTCGGTGGCGATGTCGGCCGCGGGCACCACGAGCACCTTGTGCACCGTGAGCCCGTTGATCGACAGGCCGAGGATGCGCGACGCGACATCGGCCGCCTCGGCGGGATTGGCGGCGAGCTTCACGCCGCCCGCCTTGCCGCGGCCGCCGGTGTGCACCTGGGCCTTCACCACCACCGTGCCGCCGAGACGCCGAGCGATGGCTTCGGCCTCCGTCGGGGTCGACGCGACGTCGCCATCGAACATGGGAACGCCGGCCGACTTGAGCAGCGCACGCGCCTGATACTCGTGGATGTTCACGACCGAACCTCGCCTTGGGGGGTCAAAACGCGCCCCAAGCTAGCCGTCGCCGCAGGGGCGAGCAAGCTCAGCGTGTCGGGGCGCGCGGAACGTCCAGAGTGGCACCAAGGGCCTCGAAGGCGCGGCCGAATCCCGCGAAATCGCCGGCCCGGAGGGAAGAATCGGCGCGCTGGAACCAGCGCCGGGCCTCGGTGAGGGCGCTCTGGGGCTGGTAGCCCGGTGGGAGGGGCGCCGAGGCGCCGCGGAGGTTGCTCCACGCCTCGGGAACGGAGCGGCCAGCGCCGAGGCGCCCATGCGCCGCGACGCTGACCCACGTGAGCGAGGCCCCACCGCCCCCGCGCGGGCCGTAGTGCGCCTGCAGCGCCCCCAGCTCGCCCGGGCCGAACCAGTACCGAACCCCACCGGGGCTGAGGGTTCCGCCGCCACCGCGCACCGAGTCCACGGCGCGCTCGAACGAGGGAAATCGGTTCCACGCCTGCGTCAGGTTGGCCGGACCGGGCATGGCCTCGCGCGGCTCCACCTCGAGGCGGCGCAGCCGCATCCGCCCAGCCACCATCTCGCCGATCAGCAGCGACCCGATCGCGGGCGGCGTTCCGTGCTCGTACGCGGCGATCCGAACGGGGCTCGCAACACCATCCACCCATGCATAGTCGTAGACGGCGGGCGTCCGGCGCATCGAATCGGCCACGCCGACGAGATGGCTCCCCGGTTCAGGCTGCAGGAGCCGCGATTGGGTCCGGAAGAGCTCCGCCGGATACGCCACGGCGTCGCGCAGCTCGCCGACCACGATGCTCCAGGGCTCCACCACGCCGGCGGCAGCCTGCGACCAGGCCTCGCCGACCGGACCGGCCTCGGGGCGCGCGAAGAGGCGCACCCGACCGCTCTTCGCCTCCACCAAGCCGACGAACGCTGCGCGAAGCATCCCGACCTGATTGCTTCCGAGCGACACGCGGGAGGAAAGCGGATAGCTGCCGGCCGAGACATAGCCGTCGGCCAGCCAGACCAGTTCACCGTCCACGATGCGCGGGACCGCGGACACCCAGTCGGCGAAGGGGGCGAGCCGGCGCAACCGGCCCAGCGGCGTGCGTTCCCACTGCACTCGGACATCGGGATCGAGCGTGCCGAGCAGCCGGCCATCCTGCAGCGCCCAGGCGAGAAAGAGTCGGCGGATGCCCGTGCCGACGGGCGCTCCTTGCGCACCGGCGGCGATGTACACCGGCGTGGCGGTCGGCTCGATGGCGCCGGGGTCGAGTTCGACGAGCGCGACGGGCGCGGGCCCGGGCTGCGAGTCTCCCGTCGCGTAATAGAGCGGCGCGCCCGTGGCCGATGCCCGGTCGTCGGCGATGGCACGAGCGAAGAAATGCTCGCGCTTGGCACCGACGGCGATCCATGCCGGCCGTCGCGCGCCACGGAGGGTGAGCCACGCCGGATCGGCGGCCACGATGTGGAACGAATCGGCGTCGCCGGCACGCACGATGGCCTCGGTCTGCCACAGCGCGGGCCACTGTGGCTCCGGCCCGGGCGTCGGCAGCACCTCGACCACGGAGTCCTGCACGGTGCCGGTGCCGTAGGCGAGCGTATCGAAGTGCGTTCGGG
>JBJMOZ010000224.1:0-3418 GCA_045803465.1 Gemmatimonadales bacterium
ACTGCGCCCGACGATGAAGGACGGCGGCACGGGCGCGGCGGGCGGCGCGCGGCCGCCATCAGCCCCGCTCGCCCGGATCGCTAGCTGATCAATCCGGCGGCCGAGGCGAGAGTCGAGCGCAGCAGTTCCAGCGCCGTGCGCTCCCGAGAGGCGGATCGTGCATAGGTGAGGTGCCCCGGCGCCCCGGCGCCCTGTCGGTGCCGCAGTGCGCGCTCGTGCGCGCGCTGCAGCGCGCGACGCCTGGGCAGCAGCATCTGGTCCAGCACGGCATGTCGCACGGCGCCCGACGCGAACTCCATCCAGCCGTCCCCGCGCATCGACGCGCGCAGCAGCCGGCGTGACGCGAGCTCGTAGAGCGCCGCGTCCACATCCCGCCCCTCGAGTTCCACCATCGGACCGATCAGCAACAGGTCCACGGCATCGCCTGGAATCGCGGCCGCCTCGAGCACCTCACGGGCGGCGGGCGACAGCTTCGGCACGAGCCGCCTGGTGCGCTCGCGCGCATCGGCAGTGATGGGCAGCCTCGCCGTCAGCTCGCGCCCGAGGCGAAGGGTGCCGTCCTCGCCGCGCACGAGGTAGCCGTCGTCGACCATCATGGCGAGCGAGGTTTCGATGAGCCCGGGGTTGCCCCGGCGCTCGTCCCACAGCCGCTCCGCCAGCGATGGGGCGAGCGCCATGTCGACGGGCTGCAGCGCGCGGACCAGCCGTTCCACGGCGCTCGCGCCCAAGGGCGCGAGCATCACGCGCTGCAGCGAGGCATTGCGGTGCAGTCCCCCGCGGAATCGCACTTCCGAGAGCGTCAGGGGCCGGGCCACGAGCACGACGAGCGTGCCGGCGGGCGGCGCCTGCACCAGCATGCCGATGGCGTCCTGGCTCGTGTCGTCGGCGAGCGTGGCATCGTCCACGACCACCAGCAGCGGTACCACGCCGCTGATCCGTCGGGCGACGACGACGAGCCGGTCGGCGCCCTCGCCGGGCGACGCCGCCTGGGTGACGGCGCTGGCCGGCGCCCCGTCCAGCAGGTGGCGCACGAGACTGCCCGGTTGGCGCCGCTCGCTGTCGAGCGCGCGCGCCACCAGTGTCACCGCCTGTGGCTGTTCGATGCGCGCGGAGCGCACGAAATGCTCCAGCAGGTGGCTCTTGCCGAGTCCTGCGTCACCCTCGAGCAGCACCGCCTCGCTCCCGCCGCGGCAGGCTCGGTTCCAGGCGGCCGACAATGCGAGGAGCGTCGCGGGCTGATCGAGCAGCGCGATGGCGGGCATTGGCGTGCGCAGCGGAACGACGGGGCTGGCCTCGCGCCGTGCTGGTCGCGCCGTGTCGACCGGTTCAGCGATCAGGGAGGTCGTCGCCACCACGCGCCCGTCGTTCGGCGCGCGCCTGGCGACGATCGCCGTCCATCGTTCCACCGCTGCGCTGTCCTCGGCTGCACGAGCCCGGTCTGTCAGCTGCGTGAGCAGCCACGAGGTGCGCGCCCGCATCCGCTCGCGCTCGCCGGCCAGCCACAGATCGAAGGGCGCACCCGCCACACCGTCGAGGCCTTCGAGAAACGTGCCCGTGTCGTGCGCGAGTGCGTCCTCGAGACGGCCCACGTCCATGTCGCGTTCGAACTCGGCGACGTCGAGCCTGATCGACTCGGGATCGATCCACGCCTGGTCCACCGTGCTCTGCACGACAGCGCCGAGCGCATTGCGGAGCTCCGCGAGCGCCTGCCGGAGCGACTGACGTGCGCGGTCCTCCGGGCTCGATGGCCAGAGCAGCGGCGCCAGGTCGGCCCGACGGAGCCGGGCGGGTGCGTGGCGGGCCATGAAGGCCAGCAGGGCGAGGGATTTCCGGCGCCGCTCGAGTCGTGGTGCCCCGCCGACCATGAGGGAGACGGGCCCAAGCGTGCGAAGCTCCGCGAGGGCGCGGGGCGCAAATGAAGTCGAGTGCATGGTTTGACGCGGTTTGGGCCGAGAGTGTCCTGCCTGCGCCAGTATGCCTCCAGGATGCGGCGCCCGCTAGACCCCCCAAAAACGGACTGGTTACCGAATCGCGTCCCGCACCATCCCCCGCTCGAGCCATGAATACGTCCCGTCGAGCACCTTCCGTGCGGCCGCGTAGGTCGGCAGATCCTCGTTGCTCCACACATCGCGGAACTTGTCGGCCACGCGCCGGCGCGCCTGACGGCTGAAGAGATCGGCCAACTCCACCGCGCCCACCGCGGCGTCGCCACCCTGCTTGCGCAGGGTGGTCGCGCGACTGACGGCCGCCGACATCGCGAAGAGCTCGGCCCCGATCTCCACGATGCGCCCAAGTACGGCTTGGCGCTTCTCCAGCTTCGGCCCGAAGCGCACCATGCAGTGGAAGATCGTGCGCGCCAGTTTCCGGCTGTGTCGATCGACAAAACGCATGTGCGCCGCGAGCGGTCCGAACTCGCCATAGCCGAACCAGCCGCGGAACGGCAGCCAGAGAGCCGGATACCACATCGCGTAGAACGCGCCCGACCGGAGCAGGGCGTCGAACTTCTTGCGGATCGGCGCCTTGGGGTCGATCAGGTCGCCGGCGAGCTTGAAGTGCGTGTCCACCGCCTCACGCGCGATGAACAATCGCATGATCTCGCTGGAACCCTCGAAGATCAGGTTGATGCGTGCGTCACGCAGCATGCGCTCGATGGGGTCCGGCTTCTCGCCCCGCGCGCGCAGGCTGTCGGCCGTCTCGTAGCCGCGGCCGCCCTTGATCTGCAGCGTGTCGTCCACGATGCGCCACGCCAGCTCGGTGTTCCACATCTTGGCCAGCGCCGCCTCGAGGCGGATGTCCACGTCGCCGCGGTCGGCCAGGAGCGAGCTCAGGTCGCTCACTGCCTCCATCGCGAACGTCTCGGCGGCCATTCGCCCGATCTTCTGCGCCACGGCGTCGTGCTTGCCCACCGCCTGGCCCCACTGCACCCGTGTCGAGGCCCACTGCCGCACGATCTCGAGGCAGCGCTTGACGCCGGCGACGCTGGAGGCAGGCAGCGTGAGGCGCCCGGTGTTGAGCGTGACGAGCGCCAGCTTGAGGCCGCGGCCCTCGCCCCAGAGCACGTTCTCGGCGGGGATCTTGACGTTCGTGAAACGGATGATGCCGTTCTCGATGGCCTTGAGCCCCATGAAGTGAAGTCGCTGCACCACCTCGACGCCTGGCCAGTCGGTCTCGACGATGAAGGCCGTGATCTTCTTGGGACCCGTGCGCGCCATCACCACCATGAGGTCGGCAATGGTGCCGTTGGTGCACCAGAGCTTCTCGCCGTTCAGGATCCAGTGACTGCCGTCCTCACTCTTCACGGCGCTGGTCGAGAGCGCCGCCGGGTCGGAGCCCACGTTGTTCTCCGTCAAGGCGAACGCCGAAATGGCGCCCTTCGCCAGGCGTGGCAGGTACTTCCTCTTCTGCGACGGCGTGCCGA
>JBJMOZ010000230.1:0-2886 GCA_045803465.1 Gemmatimonadales bacterium
TCGGCACGCCGGCGTACGTGTACAGCGCGGCGATGGTGCGCGATCGGTACACGCGGCTGGACGAGGCGCTGTCGCCGCTGGAACACCGGGTGCACTATACGCTCAAGGCCAACTCGAACGCCGGCATCCTGCGGGTGCTGCGCGAGCTTGGCGCCGGCGTCGACGTCGTGAGCGGCGGAGAGCTGTTCCGCGCGCGGCGGGCCGGCTTCCGCGGCCGGGACATCATCTTCGGCGGCGTCGGGAAGACCGAGCGCGAGCTGCGCGAGGCGCTCGAGGCGGACGTGATGCTCATCAACGCCGAGTCCGAGGCGGAGATCCGGATGCTGGACCGGATCGCCGGTGAGCTCGGTGTGACCGCGCCGATCGGCCTGCGCGTGAACCCCGAGGTCACGGTCGACAGCTCGCATCGGTACATCAAGACGGGCGAGAAGGGGGCGAAGTTCGGCATCCCCTTCGACGACGTGCTGGCGGTGGCGCGTCTCGCGGCCAGCCTGCCGCACACCGCGCTGCTCGGCCTCGACATGCACATCGGGTCGCAGCTCTTCCGCCTCGATCCGTATCTGGACGGCGTGGATCGCCTCGTGGGATTGCTCGAGCAGCTCCGCGCCGCCGGCGTGGACACCGTACGCTACCTCGACATCGGGGGCGGGCTCGGCGTGGCGTACGACGACGAGGAGTCGCCGGATCTCCATCGCTTCGCGAGGGCCCTCGTGCCGCGGGTGCAGCCCACCGGGCTCACGCTGCTGATGGAGCCGGGCCGCTTCGTGGTCGGCAACTCGGGGATGCTCCTCACTCGGGTGCTCTACCGCAAGTTCAGCGGCGGCCGCCACTTCCTGGTGACGGACGCCGGGATGACCGAGCTGATTCGGCCGTCGCACTACGACGCCTTCCACCGGATCGAGCCGGTGGCGCCGCCCGTGGGCCGCATGACCGCCGACGTGGTGGGCCCGGTGTGCGAGAGCGGCGACTTCCTGGCGCTGGACCGCGAGCTGCCCGAAGCCAACCCGGGCGACCTGCTGGCGGTGTACGACGTGGGCGCCTACGGCTACGTGATGGCGTCCAACTACAACACACGGCCGCGTGGCGCGGAGGTGCTGGTCGATGGCGACCGGTACGCCGTGGTGACCGCGCGCGAGACGTACGACGACCTCGTGCATCTCGAGCTGGACCACCCCGAGTGGAGAAAGGGCTGATGCGCGTCGGGCTGATGGCGGACAGTCACGACCGGATTCCGGCAATCGCGGAGTTCGTGAAGCAGATGCAGGCGGCGGGGGTGTCGATGCTGATCCATGCGGGCGACTACGTGTCGCCCTTTGCGCTCCGCCCGATCGAGGAGGCGAGCATGTCGCTCGCCGGCGTGTTCGGCAAGAACGACGGAGACCAGCAGGGGCTGCGTGCCCGCGCGACCGCGGGCTTCGGCGCCGAGCTGTTCGAGAGCCCGCACAGCTTCGAGGTGGGCGGGCAGCGCATCCTCGTGGTGCACGACATCGGCGACGTACAGCCCCGCAGCATCGAGGCGCACAGCATCGTGGTGCATGGCTTCACGCACCAGCAGGAGATGAAGACGCGGGGCGACACGCTGATCGTCAACCCCGGCGAGTCGTGTGGCTGGATCTACGGCACGCCGCGCGCCGCCATCCTGGACCTCGCCGAGAAGAAGGTGGAGTTCCTCACCCTGGACCCCGCGCACTGGACGACATGACGGCATCGAGCCGCATCCTGATCATCGACTACGGCTCACAGTACACCCAGCTCATCGCGCGCCGCGTGCGCGAGGCACGCGTCTACTCCGAGATCCATCCGCCGACACGGTCGCTCCAGTGGATCCGCGACTGGAAGCCGACGGGCATCATCCTCAGCGGCGGACCCAACTCCGTCTACGGCGACAACGCGCCGACCGCCGAGCCGGCGCTGTTCGAGCTCGCGCCCACGCTCGGCGTCTGCTATGGCATGCAGCTCATGGCGCACGTCCTGGGCGGCGAGGTGATTCGCGGCGGGCAGCGGCAGTACGGGCGCGACGAGATCTACCCCACGCGCGACAGCGCGCTCTTCCGAGGCTTCTCGCCCGCCGAGTCGACGACGGTGTGGATGAGCCACGGCGACCACGTGGCGCAGGCCCCGCCCGGATTCCACGTCATCGCCGCGGGGCCGGGCAACCCGGTGTCCGCGTTCGAGCACGAGTCCAAGCCCATTTACGGCGTGCAGTTCCATCCGGAGGTGGCGCACACGCCGCGAGGCGCCGAGCTGCTGGCGAACTTCCTGTTCGAGGTGTGCGGCGCGACGCCGAGCTGGACGCCGGGTGCGTTCATCGAGGAGGAGATCGCGAAGATCCGGAACCAGGTGGGCGGCGCGCAGGTGATCTGCGGGCTGTCGGGGGGCGTCGATTCGTCGGTCGCCGCGGCGCTCGTTCATCGCGCCATCGGGGATCAGCTCACCTGCGTGTTCGTGGACACGGGATTGCTCCGGCTGCACGAGCGCGAGCAGGTCGAGCAGACGATGCAGCGCCACATGGGCATCAAGCTCGTGACGGTGGATGCGTCGGAGCGGTTCCTTGCGGCGCTGAAGGGGATCTCGGAGCCGGAAGCCAAGCGGCGCGCGATCGGGCACACCTTCATCGACGTGTTCGAGGACGCCACCGCCAAAGCCGGCACCAACGCGAAGTTCCTGGTGCAGGGGACGCTCTACCCCGACGTGATCGAGAGCTCGTCCCCCACCGGAGGGCCGTCGGTGACGATCAAGACGCATCACAACGTGGGCGGGCTGCGTCCGGACATGCAGTTCGCGCTCATCGAGCCGCTGCGCGAGCTGTTCAAGGACGAGGTGCGACACGTCGGCCGCGAGCTCGGCCTGCCGGAAGAGATGGTGGGCCGGCACCCCTTCCCGGGG
>JBJMOZ010000239.1:0-2750 GCA_045803465.1 Gemmatimonadales bacterium
GCTCGGCGAGCCGGAGTTCGAAGATGCTGCCGCCACCCACCGGCACGTTCACCGTCTGCACCCCGCGCAGCGGACCCGTCAACGACCCGTCCAGGAACACCCGCTCGAAGTTACCCGAAGCCGCCACTAGCGCCGGTTCAGCGGGTATTGCGATGTTGAAGAGATCCTTAACCTGGCGCCGGGGTTCCTAGGCATGATGCAGTTTGCAGACAGCGGCTCCTCGCTCCGGCGAGACATTCCTGCGTCGGTGGTCGTCTTCCTCGTGGCGCTGCCGCTGTGCCTGGGCGTCGCGCTCGCATCGGGGGCGCCGATCGTGGCCGGGCTCGTGGCCGGCATCATCGGCGGCCTGGTGGTGGCGCCGATCAGCGGCTCCTCGCTCATGGTCTCCGGTCCAGCGGCCGGCCTCACCACCGTCGTGGCGCTCGCCATCACGAAGCTGGGCGGCTTCGAGCTCTTCCTCGTGGCGCTGGTCATCGCCGGCGCGTTGCAACTGGCCTTCGGGATGCTGCGCTTCGGGTTCATCGCGAGCTACTTCCCCTCGTCGGTGATCAAGGGGATGCTGGCCGCGATCGGCCTCATCCTCATCCTCAAGCAAGTGCCGCATGCGCTCGGGTACGATGCCGATCCCGAAGGCGACTTCGCCTTCCGGCAGCCCGACCAAGAAACCACGTTCTCGGCGCTGGGCGGAATGCTCGACCGCATCGAGCCCGGCGCCGTGGTCATCTCGCTGCTGGGGCTCGGGCTGCTGTTGCTCTGGGACCGGCCGGCGTTCAAGCGCCTGCGCCTGATGCTGCCAGGCCCGCTCGTGGTGGTCGCGGCCGGACTTGCACTGAACACCATCCTGGCACGAACGGCACCGGCATGGGCGCTCGCCGACGGCCACCTGGTACAGCTGCCGGGCGACGGGACGCCCTCCGGACTGTTCGCCGAGCTGACGCTGCCGCGCTGGTCGGCACTGCTGCAGCCGGCGGTGTGGATGGTGGCCGTGACGATCGCGCTGGTGGCGAGCCTCGAGACGCTGCTGAGCCTGGAGGCCACCGACAAGCTCGATCCGCAGAAGCGCCGGTCGCCAGCCAATCGCGAGCTGCTCGCGCAGGGCGCGGGCAACCTCCTGAGCGGGCTCGTCGGCGGCATCCCGCTCACGGGCGTGATCGTGCGTTCGGCGGCGAACATCGAGGCGGGCGCACGCACGCGGCTGTCGGCCATGCTGCACGCCGCGTGGCTGCTGCTCGCGGTGCTGCTGGTGCCGGGACTGCTCAACCGGATCCCGCTCGCAGCCCTCGCGGCGGTGCTGCTGCACGTGGGCTGGAAACTGGCGCACCCGTTGCAACTGATCCGCGCGTGGCAGGTCGGGCGCGACCAGTTCATTCCTTTCTTCGTGACGATCGGCGCCATCCTGGTCACCGACCTGCTCGTCGGCGTCATCTGTGGACTGCTGACCGGCGCCTTCTTCATCCTGCGCGAGCACGCCCAGGCCCCGGGGCTCACCGCGGTGAGCCCGCCGGGTGCGGTGCTGACGCGCTATTCGCTGGGACAGCAGGCCACGTTCCTCAGCCGCGTGCGCATCAGCAACACGCTCGACGCGCTGCCGGCGCATTCGCGGGTCGAGATCGACGCGCGCGGCTGCCGGCGCATCGATCCCGACGTGCTGCTCCTGTTGCACGAGTTCAGCCAGCGCGCCACCGAGCGCGACATCGATTACCGACTCGTCGCCGTGCCGCCGCTGCCCAACGGCCACGACGGCGCGCACTGACCCGGGATACCGACCGATGGAGCACTACTTCCGCCTGCTCGAGCGCAACAAGCAGTGGGCCGATCGCGCGCGTCAGGAGGACCCGGACTACTTCCGCCGGCAGCTCGGCAAGCAGACGCCGCACTACCTCTTCATCGGCTGTTCCGACAGCCGCGTGCCCGCCAACACCCTCACCGGCACCGACCCGGGCGAGATGTTCGTGCACCGCAACATCGCTTGCCAGGTGCACCCGAACGACCTGAACCTGCTTTCGGTGCTGCAGTACGCAGTGGACGTGCTCGATGTGGAGCACATCATCGTGTGCGGGCACTACGAGTGCGGCGGCGTGCGCGCGGCGGCGACGGACGAGCACTTCGGCCTGGTGGACACCTGGCTCGCCGGCATCCGGCACCTGCGCCGCCTCCACCGGCGCGAGCTCGACGCCATCACCGACCAGACGGCGCGACTCAACCGCCTCACCGAGCTCAGCGTGCTGCAGCAGGTGTTCAACCTCTCCCTCACGTCGGTGGTGCGGCAGGCGTGGGAGCGGGGGCGCCGGCCCCTCATCCATGGGCTCGTGTATTCGATCGGGGATGGGCAGCTGAAGGAGCTGGTGCGCGGAGTGGATGGGCCGGAAAAGGCGGAGGAGCTGGCGCCGAGGGTGTGAGCTACCTTCCGCTTCCCGCCGCCTTCCGCTGCAACTCCACCAGCCGATTCAGCGCTTCGATCGGCGTCATCGCATTCAGGTCCATCGCCTTCAGGTCGTCCACCACCGGATGCGGCAGCGGGTCCGCGAACAGCGCGAGCTGGCCGGGATCGGGTGGCGGCGCCGGCGCGCCCGGCACCACGCGATGCTCGCCCTCGAGCCGGAGCAGCACCTCGCGCGCGCGCTTCACCACGGCGTTCGGCAGTCCCGCGAGTTCCGCCACGTGCACGCCGTACGAGCGGTCGGTGCCGCCGGGGGCGAGGCGGTGCAGGAACACCACGCGGTCGCCGGCCTCGCGCACGAGCACGTTGT
>JBJMOZ010000306.1:0-3927 GCA_045803465.1 Gemmatimonadales bacterium
CCTCCGGCGCGCGCCGCAGGCGCTCCTGCAGCTCGGCGATGCGACCATCGAAGTACCCGTTCTCTCGCCAGGCCAGATCGAGGTTCTGCTGCGCCACCGCCATGCGCGGGTCGAGCTCGAGCGCGCGACCGAAGGCGGCGATCGCGTCCGCCATCATCCCCTTCTGGTAGTACAGGACGCCGAGATTGTTGTGGGCGCCCGCGTCGGACGGGTCGATCCGGCTGGCGAACGACCGCAGGATGGCCTGGTCACGCTCGGAGAGGACCGAGGCCGGCATGTCGTCAGCCGACGCGGATGGCGTCGAGGATCGCGCGCAGCGATGGCAGGTCCGGCAGCAGCAGGAAGTGACCCTGCAACTGCTCGGTCGTGCCGGAGACCGCGAACGCCGTCTCGACGCAGAAGACGAAGTCGCGGTCGTGACCGAAGTTGAGGTAGGTCGTGGAGAGGATGGCGCCCGCCTGGTCCACGACGAGGCTCGGCACCGAGGGTACGAGCATCATGCCCATGAAGTCGCTGAGCGCCGTCAGATATGCGCTCACGAGGATGTTGCCGACTTCCTTGAGGCCGGACTGCTCCATCTCGCCGAAGGCCTGCGTGGTGCCCTCGGGGCGCCGCAGCAGGATGTCGCACAGCATGCGGGCGGACGGCTCGGGGAAGATGATCAGCGAGCGCCCGGTCAGGTCTCCCATCATGTGCATCAGCACGGCGGCGATGACCGAGTCGGCGGCGCCGAGGAGCTCGGGCACGTCCTCGAGCGGGCGCACGCTGACCTCGGGCACCGAGATCATCGTGGCCCGACCGGTCATTTGCGAGAGCGCGGTGGCCGCATGGCCCGCGCCGATGTTGGCCACTTCACGCAGCGCGTCGAGCTGCAGTGCCTTGAGGCTCCGAACGTCGTCCACCTGGCCTCCGATTGCTACGCCAGCGCCGCCGCGTCGAGGATGAGCGCCGGCTGCCCATCCGCGAGGATCGTCGCACCACCGAACCACGGTGGAGTGCCCACCGGGGCGACGAACGGCTCGACTACGATGTCCTGCTGTCCTTCGAGCGCGTCGACCACCATGGCCGCGCGCCGCTCTCCCACCTGCAACACCACCGCCGGTCGCCGATGCCGCTGCGCGGCCGGCACCGCAAACAGCCGGGCCAGATGCACGGTGGGCACCCCTGTGCCACGCACGAGCAGCACTTCCGCCGCGTCCAGGCCGGTCCGCGCGCCGCCCTCGTAGTCCACCACCTCCGCCACGTATGCGAGCGGTACCGCGTAGCGCTCGTCGCCTACGCGCACCAGCAACGCGCTCACGATGGCGAGCGTGAGCGGCACGCGCAGCGCGAAGGCCGTCCCTTCGCCGGGCCGGGACGAGAGCTCCACGCTGCCGCCCAGCGCGCGCAGCCGCGTGACGACCACGTCGACCCCCACGCCACGCCCCGAGACGCCGCTCACGGCGGTCGCGGTGCTGAATCCGCTGCGCGAGAGCACCTTGAGCAGCTGGTCGTCGCCCAGCGTCGCCAGCGTCTCGTCCACGACACGCGCGGCTCGCGCCTGGCGCAGCACCCGGGCGCGGTCGATGCCCCGCCCATCATCGAGCACGCGGATGACGACGCTGTTCTTCTCTCGCGCCGCGAGCAGCCGCAGCCGCCCCTCGGCCGGCTTGCCCGCCGCTTCACGCGCCGCCGCCGGCTCGATGCCGTGGTCGATCGCGTTCCGCACCAGGTGCACCAGGGGGTCGCCGAGCTCCTCGAGCACGGCCCGATCGACCTCGATGTCCCCGCCCTCGGTCTCGAGCCGGACGCGCTTGCCCAGGTCCCGCGCGAGATCGCGCACCACGCGGGGGAAGCGGTCGAACAGCTCCGACACCGGCGTCATGCGCGCCGCAAGCACTTCCGCCTGCATCTCGGCCACCTGCCGGCCCAGCGTTTCCACCGTGCGGCGCAGCTCGCCGTCGGGCTGCGCTGCAAGCACGTCGAGCAGCCGGTTCCGGCTCACCACCAGCTCGCCCGCGAGCTTGGTCATCGCGTCGAGCCGCTCCACGTCCACCCGCACCTGCCGGAAGGCGGCCGTCTCGAGGGTCGGCTGCTCGCTCGCGATGTCGATGGCGACGGTCGCGATGTCGCCCGCGGCGCGCACGGCGGCGTCGACCTCGCGCGGCGCCGCGCCCGTGCGCAGCCGGAAGGCGAACCGCCCGTCGAAGCCGTCCCGCTCGAACTCCGGCGTCGCCGGCGTGATGCGCGACACCGTACCGAGCGCGTCCATGCGCCGCAGTGCGAGCGACGCGCGCGCCCCCCTGAGCGGCGTACCGGGCCGCACCACCACCGCCACGTCGAGCAGCGCGCCGGCAACAGGCTGGGCGGGCGCGACCGGCGCGTGCGCGCTCTTCGCCGTGATCCCCGACGCCGCCACCTCGAGTGCGCGCACGAGTGTCCCCGAGCCCTCGTCCGTCACCGGCTTCCCGGTGGCAGCGGCCTCGACGCCATCCTCGAGCGCGTCGACGGCACGGAACAGCAGGTCGATATGCTCGGGTCGCACCGTGACGCGCCCGCCGCGGATCGCGTCGAGCAGGCTTTCGGCATGGTGTGCCACGTCGGACACCTGCACGTAGCCCATGGTCGCGGCCATGCCCTTGATGGAATGCACGGCCCGGAAGAGACCACCCACCGGCTCGGCCGCCGCTGGTGCCTGCTCCCACGCGATCAGCAGTTGGTTGCAGGACCGCAGATGCTCCCGGCTCTCCGCGACGAAGAGGGCCGCGTACTTCGCGAGGTCCATCGACTAGCCGAGGACGCGCTGCACCGCTTCGAGAACCCGGGACGGCTGGAACGGCTTCACGACGAAGTCCTTCGCCCCGGCCTGGATGGCCTCGACCACGAGGGCCTGCTGCCCCATGGCGCTGCACATGAGGATCTTGGCGTCCGGGTCGTGCTTGACGATCTCGCGCACCGCCTCGATCCCGCCCATGTCGGGCATCACGATGTCCATCGTGACGAGGTCGGGCTTCAGGTCGCGATAGCGCTGCACGGCCTGCGAGCCGCTTTCCGCCTCGCCGACGATGTCGTAGCCGGCCTGGTTGAGGATGTCCGTGATCATGGTACGCATGAAGATCGCATCGTCACAGACGAGCACCGTGTGCCCCACGTCCCACCTCCGGCTGAAGACAAGTCCGCGCGCCCCGAGGGCGTCGTGGGCGCTCAGCCGCCGAGGTACGGCGACAGGAGCGCGTCGATGTCGAGCAGCAGCATGCGCTGCCCGTTCCAGTTCCCCGTGCCCTGCACCAGTCGCGCGTCGATCCCCGCGGGGGGTTCGTCGCGGGACGTCGCCCCGGGCACCTCGAGGAAGTCGAGCACCTCACCCACGGCGAGACCCGCCGCGGTCCCATGGCGGTCCAGCAGGAGCAGCGCCGACTCGTCCGGCACCGGCTGGCCCAGCACGGCGTGCGCGTCCACGGCCGTGACCATCCGGCCGCGAACGTTGACCAGTCCAGCCACCTCGACCCCCGCGCCGGGGATCCGCGTGGCGCGTCCGGCCGGGAGAATCTCACGCACCGTACCCGAGGGCAGCGCACATACGAGGCCACCGACTCGGAACACGACAGCGTGCAGGGGGGTGAGGTCACCCATCTTCATTGAAGAATTTAAGATAGTAAAGTGCGGAGGCCGGAGCAACGCGTTCCGAGCCGGCGGCGACAACCAATGCATTTCCCAAGTCTTCCGGCCACTCGGCACGGAACGTCAGCGGCTCGCCCGACACGGGGTGCCTGAACGACAACTGGGCGGCATGCAGCGCCTGGCGCGGCGTCGCCCGTTCGATCCGGTCGGCCAGGGACCGGAACGGCCCCGTGATGCGGCGGCTGCCACCCCCGGCGTAGACCGGATCGCCGACCACGGGATGCCCGAGGTGCTCGAGATGGACCCGGATCTGGTGGGTGCGGCCGC
>JBJMOZ010000251.1:0-12686 GCA_045803465.1 Gemmatimonadales bacterium
ACCGCCGGATGCGAAGGAGTGGGTGTCGGAAAAGCCGGGACTCGTCGAACGTATGGAAGATGCCGTGGCGCGCGAGGTGGGCCTGCGGCCGGGCGAGGTGCTGATCGACTATCCGGCCCGCGCCTCGATGCTCGGCGTCGACCTGCCGCTGCTCACGCGCGACGGACGCGTGGAGCGGCTCACCGACCGCGGGCGTGCCGGCACGTTCGGCCTGCCGGCCATCGCGCCGGAGCTCTACCGGAGTGCGCGGCGACTGCGCGTCTTCACCGCGCAGCCAATCGCGCACGACCTGCGGGGACTGCTGGAATTCCTCACATCGACCGAGGCGGAGGCCGCGGCGGCGGTGGAGGGAGACCGCGCCATCCTCAGCTAGCCGCGCCCGCCCGACGCGTTTCGCCGTGCGCCAGCTGCCAGAGACGTTCGATCGGCCAGCCACGCCGGGCCCACTCCTCGCGCGTGCGTCGAGGAGGCTCGTCCATCGCTTCGTCGGTGAGCTTGAAGGTGCCCCAGTGGATGGGCAGCATGCAGGGCACTTCCGCGGCGCCGGCACCCCGCCGGAGCTCGTCGAGCGCCTGCAGCGCCTCCTCCGGCGTCATGTGCACCACGCGCATGAACCAGCGCGGCTCGTAGGCGCCTACCGGCATCAGCGCGAGATCGAAGGGGCCGAACCGCTCGCCGATGCGCGCGAATTCCGGGTGGTAGCCCGTGTCGGCCGCAAAGTAGACGCGATGACCGTTCGCCACGATGGCGAAGCCGCACCAGAGCGTGGCGTTGCGGTCCCAGGCGGTGCGCGCACTGAAGTGCTGGGCCGGCGTGCAGCCCACCTCGAGCGTCCCGGCCGGGAGCGTCAGCGTGCCGGACTGCCACCAGTCGAACTCGCGAATCTCTCGAACGCCAAGTTTCCGCAGCGCGCCGGACAGGCCGAGCGGCACGCACCACGTTGCCGTCGGGTGGCGTCCGGCCAGCGCCCGGATGGTGGGCGCGTCGAAGTGATCGTAGTGGTTGTGACTGAGCAGCACCACGTCGATGGGCGGCAGCGCGTCGAGCGGGACACCGGGCGGCACCCAGCGACGGGGACCCGCGAACGAGAGCGGCGAGGCGCGAGCCGACCACATCGGATCAGTGAGCACGTTCAGCGCGCCGAGCTGCAGCAGCACGGTGGAGTGCCCCACCCACGTGGCGGTGAGCGCCTCGTTCGGCGCGCGCGGCGAGTCGAACGAGGGATTCCGCCGGACGAACACCGACGGTGGCGGATCGGCCGGCACGCCGTGCCGCAGCCGGTCGGCATTCCACTTCAGGAGCGCCGAGAACGGCGGCGGTTCGGCGTCGGGCCAGGGATTCCGGAAGCGGCCGTCGGGCCGCCGATGCGAGGTACCGCCCAGCGTCACGCGCGGAGCGGCAGGCTGCGCACCGGCTTCCCGGTGAGCGCGGCGACGGCGTTGGCCACCGCGGGCGCGATGGGCGGCAGCCCGGGTTCGCCGACGCCCGTGGGCGGCTCGCTCGACGGCACGATGTGCACCTCGACCACCGGCATGTCGTTCATGCGCAGCGTGCGGTAACGGTCGAAGTTGGCCTGCTGCACCACGCCACCCTCGAGCGTGATCGCCCCGTAGAGCGCGGCCCCGAGCCCGTACGCGATGCCGCTTTCCATCTGCGCCCGCACGATGTCGGGGTTCACCGCGATGCCGCAGTCGACCGCGCAGACCACGCGCTGCACCTTGAGCGAGCCGTCCTTGCCCACCAGCACCTCGGCCACCTCGGCGACATAGCTGTCGAACGACTTGTGCACGGCGATGCCGCGGCCCACGCCCGGTGCGGTCGGCGTGCCCCAGCCGGCCTTCTCGGCGGCGAGGTTCAGCACGCCGAGCAGGCGCGGCTCCTTTGCCAGCAGGGTGCGACGGAACTCGACGGGGTCCTTGCCGGCCGCGCGCGCCAGCTCGTCGACGAAGCACTCCTTGGCGAACGCCGTGTGCGAGTGCCCGACGGAGCGCCACCACTGCGTGGTGATGGCCGAGGCCGCCACATGGCACTCCACCTGGAGGTGCGGCACCTCGTAGCCAAGTTCGGTGAGGCCCTCGACCGCGGCCCCGTCGATGCCCTCGTCGTTCGCGCCGAAGAACGCCTGTCCCACCGTGCGATGCTGCCACGCCACGAGGCTGCCGTTGCCGTCGAGCGCGCCGCTCACGGCATGCAGGAACATCGGGCGGTAGCGTCCCGCGCGCGTATCGTCCTCGCGGGTCCAGACGAGCTTCACCGGCGCGCGGCCGTCGATGGCCTGCGCGATCGAGACGCCCTCCATGACGTAGTCGGACGCGCCCGCGGCACGGCGCCCGAAGCTGCCGCCGGCGTAGAGCATGTTGAGCTTGATGCGGTCCGCGCCCATGCCAAGCCGGTTCGCGACGCGCCCCATGAAACCACCCTTGAGCGCTTTCTGCACCGAGCCCTTGTCGCCCGACTGGGCCTGCGCGCCGTACCAGATCTCACAACCGTCCTTCGAGAGCTGGACCACGCAGTTCATCGGTTCCATGGCGGCGTGCGCCAGGAACGGGAGCTCGTACGTCGCCTCGACGACCTTCGCCGCGCCGCTGATGGCCTTGGCGGCGTCGCCCATCGATGCGGCGACCTTGCCCTGCGTCGCCGCCAGCGCGCGATAGTCCTTCCACAGTTGCTCGGAGCCGCGCGTCTCCGCCTCGCTTTCGTCCCACTCCACTGCCAGCGCGTCCCGGCCCTGCCTCGCCGCCCAGAAGTCGGTCGCCAGCACCGCCACGCCCGTCGGGATCTGTACCACGTCGGTGACGCCCGGTAGCGACTTGGCTTTCGTAGCGTCGAACGATTTCACCTTCCCGCCGAAACGCGGAGGATGCGCCACGAGCGCCGTCAGCATGCCCGGCAGCTTGAAGTCCTGCGTGAACACCGCGCGACCGTTCACCTTCGCCGCGACGTCGAGGCGCGGGACGTCGTCCTTGCCGATCAGCGTGAAGGTGGTCGGATCCTTGAGCGTGACCTTGGAGGGCACCGGCAGTGCAGCCGCCTCCGCCGCCAGTTCGCCGAATCGCGCCGACTTTCCAGACGCGGCATGCGTCACCACGCCCTTCGCGACCGTGATGTCGCCGGCCGGCACGCCCCAGCGCCGCGCCGCCGCCGAAACCAGCATCGCGCGGGCGGCGGCGCCGGCCTCGCGCATGATCTGGAAGGAGCTGGAGATGGAGCTGCTGCCGCCCGTGCCCATCGCCCCGCCCCAGGACGCGTTGCCATAGAGCTTGTCGTTCGCCGGCGCGCCTTCGACGCTCACCCGGGTCCAGTCGGCATCGAGCTCCTCGGCGACGAGCGTCGCGAGGCCGGTGTAGGCGCCCTGGCCCATCTCCAGGTGCTTCGCGATCACCGTCACGGTGTCGTCGGTGCCGACGCGCACGAAGGCGTTGGGTACGAGACCCGTTCCGGCGGCGGCTGCTGCCGGTTCCGATGCGCAGCCGGGCAGCCACGTCGCGATGGTGAGCCCCGCGCCCACGGCGGCCGTGGTGCGGAGAAAATCGCGACGGGAGACGTCGGCACGAGCGGTCATGGTGTGCTCCGAGTGGTCGGTCATGGAAGTTACCCCGATCGTGTCGGCCAGGGGACCGGATGCACGAACGGCCCGCGAGCAGTCGCGGGCCGTTCAGTTGCCGACGGAGGCCTCAGTGCGCCGTGGTGCGCGTCGCGTTGCTGACGTGGTACTCGCCGGTGGGTCCCTCGACCGTCTCGATCTTCACCACGATGGCCGTGATGTTGTCGAGCCCGCCGCGGCGATTGGCGTCGTTGATCATCCGATCGACCCAGCGCTCGGGGCCACCCTCGGTGAGCATGATCTTCTCGAGCTGCTCGTCGTCGAGCATGCCGGTCAGGCCGTCCGAGGCCAGCAGGACGATGTCGTTCGGCCGCAGCTGGCCGAAGTACACGTCGGCCTCCACGTCGGTGCCCGCGCCCACGCAGCGCGTGATCACGTTGGCGTACGGATGCACGCGCGCCTGCTCGGGCGTCAGGAGCCCCGCGTCCACCTGCTCCTGCACGTAGGAGTGATCGCGCGTGACCTGGAAGAGCTTCCCGTCGCGCATCATGTAGCCGCGACTGTCGCCCACCTGGCCGATGAGGAAGCGCCCCGGCAGCAGCACCATCACCGTGATGGTGGTGCCCATGCCGCGCTTGTCCTGTTCGGCGAGGGTGCGGGCGAAGATGGCGTCGTTGGCCACCCGGATGGCGTGGCGCAGCCGGTCGGCGACCTCCTCGTCCTTGAGGCCCTTCAGCGACCCGATCTCGCGGGCCACCAGGCGCACCGCCATCTCGCTCGCCACTTCGCCGGCCGCATGCCCGCCCATCCCATCCGCGACGATGAAGACGCCGCGGTCGGAAAGCATGAGGTAGTTGTCTTCGTTGCCGGATCGGACGATGCCGACGTCGGTGCGCGCAGCGCAAGTGAATCGCACGAACGGCTACCTGAGGAAGACGAGCGCGGCCGCGGCCGCGAGGAGGATCAGGAACACCACGATGGCGATGACCGATACCTTCCGCTTCGGCGCCGCGCCGCCCACCGTGATGCGGGGACGGGCGGTCGGCTCCGTGCGTGACGACGGCGGCGCCGATGCGCCCGAGTCGGCCGCCGAGTCGACGGGCTCGAACAGCGCCATGACTTCGCCCAGCTTGATGGACGCTCCGGGCGACAACGGTACCTCGTCGTGCACCCGCTCGCCATCGACCAGCGTGCCGTTGGTGGAGCCCAGGTCGCTGATGACCCAGATGCCCTCGCGCCGCTGCAGCTTCGCGTGCAAGGTGCTGACGCTCGACTCCGGCAGCACGATGTCGCAAGAATCGGCCCGTCCGATGGTGGCCTGCGAGGCGCGCACATGCAGGCGCCGGCCCTTCAGGGCACCGCTGCGGATCAGGAGCGAGGCGAGCGGCGGGATCGCCGCCACCGAGCCCGGCGCCGGGGTGGCCGGGAAGCCGTGCAGCGTATCGTTGAGCGCCGGCAGCGACATGGAGGGGGGCGGCGCCATCGGAATGCCGTGCAGCGTGTCGTTCAGGCGCTGCCGGGCCCCCACCGCGAGCGGCGGCGGGGCGACGGTCTCCACCGGCTTGAAGTCGGCGTAGAACCGGAATTCGTCGCCACCGATGCGGATGATGTCGGCTCGGGCCAACACCCGTGGCACGGAAATCCGCTGCCCGTTGACCAGGGTGCCGTTGGCGCTCTCGTCGTTGACGACGAAACCCGCGGCGGTCGGCTGGATGGAGGCGTGGCGCCGCGACACCTGGTCGCTGTCGACCACGACGTCGCTCGAGGCGTCCCGCCCGAACACCAGCCCCTGATCGGGGATCAGGTACTCGCGGCCGTCCGTGAGGCACACGAGCCGGCCGTTGAGGGTCGGGCCGGAGGTGGGGACGGTGGCGGCGGAAATGGGGGTGGGGGCGCCTTCGGTGGCCGAAAAGGCCGCCATCATCGAGGTGTCACCGGACCGGCGCTCGTCGGTGACCCTGAATTCGTGGCCCGGGAGGGTGACCTTGTCCCCGTGCAGCAGGGGGGTGGGGTCGGCACCCAGCCGGACACCGTTCACCAGCACCTCGGCGGCCTCGTCGGCCGCCCGAATGGCCGCCCCGCCGCTCGGGATGACCGTGACCACGGCGTGGCGCGGGAGGATACCCGGGCCCTCGACGTGGACGCCGGCATCGGCCGCCGAGCCGATGACGAGCGGCTCCAACGGTACCGGGATGCGGCGGCCCGCGACTTCGAGGTGGATCATGCGGTATGAGCCTGGATCATGGGCGTCCGGGAAACTATCCCGCCGTCCATAAGCGAGCAAGCAAGTTGACCTTACGCAGTTTCCCGGAGTACCGGGGCTTCGGTGAACTGCAGCCGGTGCAGCCGGGCATACAATCCGCCCTGCTCCAGCAGCTGGCGATGGGTGCCCCGCTCGCGGATCTCGCCGTGATGCATGACGAGGATCACGTCCGCATGCACGATGGTGCTGAGCCGGTGCGCCACGATCAGGCTGGTGCGCCCCACCATCAGTTCCGCGATCGCCGTCTGGATCTGCGCCTCGGCCTCGGCGTCGACCGAGCTCGTGGCCTCGTCGAGCACCAGGATGCGTGGATCGAGCGCGAGCGCGCGCGCGAAGCTGAGCAATTGTCGTTCGCCCACGCTGAGGCTCCGGCCCCGCTCGCCCAGCACGTGGCGATAGCCATCCGGCAGTCGTCGCACGAACCGATCGGCGCCGACCCGCTCCGCCGCGCGCCGGGCCGCCGCCTCGGACACCGGCGCGTCCAGCGTCAGGTTGCGCAGAATGTCGCCCGTGAACAGGAAGAGATCCTGCTGCACGTAGCCCACCAGCCCGCGCAGGGTCGCGAAGGTGAGCTGGCGGATATCAACGCCATCCACCGTGATCCGTCCCTGCTGCGGATCATGGAACCGAAGCAGCAGGTTGATGATCGTCGTCTTGCCGGCGCCCGTGTGGCCCACCAGCGCCACCGTCTCGCCGGGCCGCGCCACGAAGCTCACGTCCTTCAGCACCCAGGGGCCGTGCTCCGAGTAGCGGAACCACACACCCTCGAAACGCACCTCGCCCCGCAGCGGCTCGGGCAGCGGTGAGGGCGCCTCGGCTTCCGACACGACCACGGGCTCGTCGAGCAACCGGAAGATGCGCTCCGACGAGGCCATCGCGCTCTGCAGCAGGTTGAACTTCTCCGACAGGTCCTGCAGCGGCTGGAAGAACCGGCGCGTGAGCTGGATGAACGCGGCCAGCACGCCGATGGTGAGCGTGCCGTCGAGCGTGCGCACCCCGCCGCGCCACAGCAGCAAGGCCAGCGCGATCGCCGTGAGCACCTCCACGGCGGGGAAGAAGACGGCGTAGATGGTGATCGAGCGCAGCTGCGCCACGAGGTGCTCGCGGTTGACCGCGGCGAATTCCGCCGACGTCGCCCGCTCGCGACCGAAGAGCTGGACCACGCGCATGCCGGTGAGCCGCTCCTGCAGGTAGGCGTTCATCCGCGCCACCTTCACGCGGATGTCGCCGAATGCCTCCCGCAAGTGGCGGCGGAAGGCGCGCGCCAGGAGCCACATGAGCGGGATCACGGCGCAGGCCACCAGGGCGAGCCGCCAATCGGTCCAGAACATGAGGGCGAGGATGGCGGCGAGCGTGAACAGGTCGCCGAACACCGTCACCACGCCCGAGGAGAACAGCTCGTTGAGCGTTTCGACGTCGTTCGTGACGCGCGTCATCAGCCGCCCGACGGGGTTGCGGTCGAAGTACGAGATGCTGAGGCGCTGCAGGTGGGCGAAGATCTGCAGGCGCAGGTCGCGCATGACCCGCTGGCCGATGAGCGTCGTGAGGATGGCCTGCACGTATTCCAGCACGAACTCGAGCGCCAGCACCGCGAGCGCGATGGCGGCGAGCGTGGTGAGCAGTCCCATGTCGCGCCGCGGCACCGCCACGTCGAGCACGCGCTGGGTGAGCACCGGCCCTACCAGCGCCAGACCCGCCGAGCAGAGGAGCAGCAGCACCGCGAGCGCGGCCTGCCTGCGATACGGGCGGAGTTGCCGCAGGAGGCGGCGCAACAGCTGCCGGTCGACGCCGCGGGTGCCCGCGTCCTCGGTCAGCTCAGCCATGGGCGTGCTGCAGTGCCGGTTCCGGGCCCGGCGCCGACGGCCCGTCGTCTCCCCCGCCTTCCCCGATGCCCTTGAGGCCGTGGCGCACCCAGGAAGAGAACACGAAGAACCCGAACCCGATGGTGTAGTAGCTCAGGATGAGTCGCCAGACGAGCGTGTAGAGCGGGGTCAACGGCTTCGGCACATATGACGCCATGATGAGCGCCGCGAGCAGCTCCGCGATCCCCGACGCACCCGGCGTCGGCGCGAAATAGAGGAGGAAGGTGATCAGCGTCTGCAGCAGCAGGATGTCGACGAAGTGCGCCTCGATGCCGATGGTGCGCATCGCCACGTAGCCCGCGAGCAGCTTGTTGGCATGCGACGGTCCCGAGAGCAGCGTGGCCCAGCAGAGCGCCAGCCAGCCCTTCGGGGTGTTGAACTGCACCAGCGAGGCGTGGGCCTGGTCGATGCCGGACCTGAGCCCCTCGAGCTTGGCGGCCACCTTCTCGTGCTTGCGGCCCGCCCAGCCGGCGAGGCGGTGCACGAGGGCGCTGATGGGCTTGGGGAAGACCATCACCCCGATGAGCAATGCCGCGAGCCCCACGAAGACGCCGAGCGACCCGATGAAGAGATCGTAGAGCGACAGGCCGAGGACCGCCTGCTTGGCGCCGAGGGCGCGGCCGGCTCCGAGCACGATGGCGAGGGGGCCGGCGAGCGCGAAGAAGAGCACCGTCGCGATGAACGTCATGAGCGTCGACGTCATCGCCACGGGCACCGGCACGCCGAACCGGCTCATCGTGTAGATCATCATCGGGCCCGCGCCCGATTGCAGCGGCGTCAGGTAGCTCGCCCAGGCACTCATGCCGCCGGCGAGCATCATGCCCTTGACCGGCGGGTTGGGGTGCACCACGCGCGCCACCACCCAGAGCCGCAGCCCGCCGCCGATCCAGTCCATCGAGGCGAGGCCCACGCCCACCAGCAGCCATGGCCACCGGATGTCGCGGATGGCCGCGAGGCTCCGGGCCGGATCGTTCCCGTAGAAGAGGGTGGCCGCGAAGCCCGCGGCCGATATCAGCAGGAAGATCTGGAGCCCGCGGCGCAGCAGGGCCGGCGTGAAGAGTCGAGCCATGAGGGCCGGAAACTAGTTGCAGGAACGGGTCGGCGGACAGGATGGCACACCCGAAGCTATCCCGAAACGGGGCCTCGCACTATTCTTCACGTGTCATGCCCGACCTGATCCGCATCGTCAACGCCCGCCAACACAACCTGAAGGGCGTCACCGTCGACCTGCCGCACCGGGCGCTGGTCGTCGTGACCGGTCCATCGGGCTCCGGCAAGTCGAGCCTGGCCTTCGACACCCTCTACGCCGAGGGGCAGCGGCGCTACATCGAGTCGCTCTCGACCTACGCCAAGCAGTTCCTCGACCGGATGCCCAAGCCGGCCGTGGACCGGCTCGAGGGGCTCGCCCCCGCGGTGGCCATCGAGCAGCAGAACCCCACGGTGTCGAGCCGCTCCACGGTGGGTACCGTCACCGAGGTCTACGACTACCTCCGGCTCCTCTGGGCGCGCATCGGCACGCCCTACTGCCGCGTCTGCGGTGCCCTGGTGCGCCGCGACACGCCCCAGTCGGCCACGGACGACGTGGTGCGCCAGGTGCAGGGGCGGCTGCAGGTGACGTTCCCCCTGCCCGTCTCTGCCCGCGCCTCGCACGAGGCGGTGGTGGAGAACCTGCGCGCGCTGGGCTTCGTGCGCGTCGTGGACGCGGGTCGGCCGCTGCACCTCGACGAGCTGCCGGCCGGTGTCGACCTCGCGAAGGAGCCGGAGCTGCTCGTCGTGGTGGACCGGCTTGCTCTGGGCGGCAGCGACGAGGCGCGCCATCGCCTTCCCGAGGCGCTGGCCACCGCCTTCGCGGAAGGCGAGGGCATCGCGGTGGTGGTGCACGACGGCGGCCGGCTGCGCTTCACGGAGCAGCCCGCCTGCTCGGCCTGCGATACGCCCTCGCTGCCGCTCACCCCGACGCTCTTTTCCTTCAACAACCCGCGCGGGGCGTGCGGCGCCTGCAACGGCTTCGGCGCCACGCTCGAGTACGCCGAGTCGCTGATCGTGCCCGACCCCGAGCGGAGCATCGCCGACGGTGCCATCGACCCGTGGACCAAGCCGCGCTACGAGGCGCGGCGGAAGCTCGTCTGCAAGCGCGCCAGGGAGCTCGATGCCGATCCGGACGTGCCGTGGCGCAAGCTCAAGGCATCGGTGCGGCGGGAGCTGCTGCACGGGTCGAGCGGCCGCTACACCGGCATCTTCCCGTTCCTGCGCTCGCTCGAGGAGAAGCGCTACAAGCAGTACATCCGCGTGTTCCTGCGGCAGTACCAGCTCGCCATGACGTGCGAGGCCTGCGCCGGCACCCGGCTCAACGAGCACGCGCGGGCGGTGAAGGTGGCGGGCGTCGGCATCGCCGACGTGCTCGCGCTGCCGATCGACGCCCTGCACGACTGGCTCGCGACGCTGCCGCTCACCGCGTTCGAGCGCGGCGTGACGGACCTGCTGCTGCCACAGGCCATCGCGCGTGTCGCCTACCTGCGCGACGTCGGCCTGGGCTACCTCACCCTCCAGCGGCAGACCCGCACCCTCTCGGGCGGCGAGGCGCAGCGCATCTCGCTCGCCAACGCGCTGGGCTCGAAGCTGGTCGACACGCTCTACGTGCTCGACGAGCCGTCCATCGGCCTGCACCCGCGCGACACCGATCGGCTGCTCGGCCTGTTGCGCCGGCTCCGCGACGGCGGCAACACCGTGGTGGTGGTGGAGCACGACCTCGCCGCCATCCGGCAGGCCGACTTCATGCTCGAGCTCGGGCCCGGCGCAGGCGAGCATGGCGGAGAGGTTGTGCATGCGGGACCGATCACCGGCGACATGCATTCGCTCACCGGCCAGTACCTCACCGGCGAGCGGCGCATCGGCGTGCCGTCGCAGCGCCGTCCCGCGGGTCCGCGATTCCTCAAGGTGCGCGGCGCCACGCTGCACAACCTGCAGGGCGTCGATTGCGACATTCCGCTGGCCACACTCACCGTGGTCACGGGCGTGTCGGGCTCGGGCAAGAGCACGCTGGTGCACGACGTGATCTACCGCCAGCTCGAGGCGAAGCTGCACGGCGAGCACTCGGCCAAGTCGCATCTCGGCGAGGCGGTGGGCGACGCCACGCTCTCGGGTGCCGAGTGTATCCAGGACGTGCTGCTCGTGGACCAGTCGCCCATCGGCCGCACGCCGCGCTCCAATCCCGTCACCTACATCAAGGCGTTCGACGAGATTCGCGAGCTCTTCGCCTCGCAGCCGCTGGCACGGCAACGCGGGTACTCGGCCGCGACGTTCTCGTTCAACCTCGCGGGCGGCCGCTGCGAGGAGTGCGAGGGCGCGGGCCACGTGCAGGTCGAGATGGTCTTCCTCGCCGACGTGTTCGTGCCGTGCGAGGCGTGCGGCGGCACGCGCTTCAAGCGCGAGGTGCTGGACGTGAAGATCCACGGCCAGTCCATCCACGACGTGCTGCAGTGGACCGTGGAGGAGGCCATGACGCGCTTTCGCCACCAGCCAAAGCTCGGCACCGCCCTCTGGCACCTGCAGCAGGTGGGCCTGGGCTACCTCCGGCTCGGCCAGCCCGCCACCACGCTCTCCGGCGGCGAGGCGCAACGGCTCAAGATCGCACGCGAGCTCTCGTCGGCGAACAGGAAGTCGGGGCGCAAGTTCTACATCCTCGACGAGCCCACCACGGGCCTGCACCTCGAGGACGTGCGCGTGCTCATGAGCGTACTGGATCGGCTGGTGGACGCGGGGCACACCGTGCTCGTGATCGAGCACCACCTCGACGTGATCAAGCGGGCGGACTGGGTCATCGACCTGGGGCCGGACGCGGGCAGCGGTGGCGGGCGCGTGGTGGCCCAGGGAACGCCGGAACAGGTCGCCGCAGTGGAAGGGTCGCACACCGGGCGGTACCTGCGGCAGGTGCTGGAAGGGGTGCTGGTCTAAGCGGGTAAAGCGATGCGGGCGCCCTACCCCGCCATCTCCCTCAGCATCTCCCACGTTTCCACCACATGGCGTCGCTCGGTGGCCCGTGCCCCGATGCTCATCCGGATCGTGTACCGCCCGGCCAGCAGCGTGTGCGTGAAGAACACCCGCCCCGTGGCATTGGCCTGCTCGAGCAGCGCGCGCGTCCGTCCATCCGCTTCGGCGTCGCGCTCTCCGGGCCGGTTCCGCAGCCGGAAGCACACCAGCGCGAACGGCACCGGTGCCATCAGCTCGAAGCGGTCGTCCGACTGGAGCCGGCCTTCGAACTCCGCGGCCCAGTCGCAGTGCGAGCGGATGACCGCCTGCAGCCCCTCCACGCCGTAGCTGCGAATCACCCACCAGAGCTTGAGCGCACGGAATCGCCGGCCCAGCGGGATGCCCCAATCGCGATAGTTCACCACCTCGGCATCATGCGTCGTGCGGAGATACTCCGGGTTCGCCGAGAAGGTGCGCAGCAGCGCACCGACATCGCGCACGAAGTACGCCGTGCAGTCGAAGTTGACGAGCATCCACTTGTGCGGATTGAAGAGCACGCTGTCGGCGCGTTCCATGCCGGCGAAATGCGCGCGCTTCTCCGGCAGGATCGCCGCCGAGCCCGCGTAGGCGGCGTCGACATGCAGCCAGGCCCCATGCGCCTCGGCGAGGTCGGCGATGGCGGGCAGCGAATCCACTCCGGTGGATCCGGTGGTGCCGATGGTGGCCACGATGCACGCGGGCACGATGCCTTGGGCTACGTCTCGTTCGATGGCCTCGCGCAGTGCCTGCGGCTGCATGGCGTAGGCGTCGTCGACCTCGATCAGCCGCAGCTGGTCGAGTCCGTACCCCGCGATCTTCACCGCCTTGTCCACCGAGGAGTGCCGCTCCCGCGAGGTGTAGACGGCGAGCTTCGGTCCGGCGGCCGCGAGGCCCTTCGCATTCGCGGCGCCCTGCGTTGCGCGCTCACGCGCCGTCAGGAGCGCCACCAGCGTGGCCGTCGAGGCCGTGTCCTGGATGACGCCGGTGAACGTTGCGGGCAGTCCGATCA
>JBJMOZ010000324.1:0-3823 GCA_045803465.1 Gemmatimonadales bacterium
CATGCGGGTTCACGCTCAGCAGGCGCGTCGCGGCGGGTCCAAGCGGCACGCTGTCGGTGCCGGTGTCGCTCGAGTCGGGCTGCGGGACGGGAGTCGGGGAGCCATTGTCGTTATCGTCGCCGCATGCGGCGAAGAGGAGAGCGGCGCTCAGCGTCGCGGCGAAGAAGAGGTTGCGAGACATATGTTGTCGTTCCTTCACGTCGTTCCGGGTTCGAGGCGCGCGCTGGCGCGATTCGAAGTACCCTCCCGGGACCACGGCGGCCGCACTCGCCATACGCTCGCGTTCGTACCGCGCACGGACGCGAAATCACTGCTGACAGTGATACTGCTTCCCCAGAGACCGGTTCCTCTCCGACATACGTAAATCGAGAAACGATAGCGCAATGCGATGAAGCAGTTATCTGCCGTCTGCGGTCACGCAGGGGTGGCGAGTGCAGCGACAACCTCCTCGGCGCGCGTCACTGGTCGTTGGCAGGCATAGTCACGACAGACGTACAGGGCCGGAGCATCCTTCACCGTGGTTTTGCCCGCGAGCAACGGCAGGTCGATGTCGCCTCCGGCAGGATCGTGATATCCGACCACCAGATGCGGCACGAACACCTCCGCGGCCGCACGCTCGAGCACTTGGCGCCCGTCCCCAGCCGCACCGACGAAGGCCAGCTCCACGGGACCCCGCGCCAGCATCTCGAGCACCATGAGGCTGGTGGTGAACGCGCGCGGCTCCTGCGAGAGCACCTGTCCGTAGGCCTCGAGGGCCTCGCGTGCCTCGCTGCGCCACGCGGTATCACCGAAGTGATATGACAGCCGGGCCATCGCCCGCGCCGCGACCGCGTTGGCGCTCGGCGTGGCGCCGTCGAACCCCTCGCGCGGACGCAGCACCAGCGCTTCGTGCTGTTCCGCCGTCGAGTAGAACCCGCCATCGGCCGCCCGGAAGGTGCCGCGGATGCGCGCCACGAGCGCGCGCGCCTCGTGGAGGTAGCGCGTGTCGGCACCGGCCTCGTAGAGGCTCACCAGTCCGTCGGCGAGATAGGCGTAGTCTTCCAGGTAGGCATCGAGCCGCGTCGTGCCTGCGCGATGCACGCGCTGCAGGTTGCCCTGGGCGTCGCGCAGCGTGCCCAGCACGAAGTCGGCGGCGCGCGCGGCCGCGTCGCGGTACCGGGGCTCGCCCAGGATGCGCGCGCCATCGGCCAGGGCGCCGATCATCAGGCCGTTCCATGCCGTGAGGATCTTGTCGTCGAGCCCGGGCGGCACGCGCCGGGCGCGCGCCTCGTACAGCAGTCGGCGCGCCCGCGCGACGCGGCCCTCCGCCTCGGCCAGGTCGAGGCCGTGCGCGTTCGCCACGTCGGCCAGCGGGCGCGGCGTGTGGGGCACGTTGGTGCCTTCCCAGTTGCCGCGGGCCGAGATGTCGAACCACTCGAGCACGAAGGGCGCGTCGTCGGCGCCGACGGCGGCCGTCACCTCGTCGGGCGACCAGACGAAGAACTTCCCCTCGACGCCTTCCGAATCCGCGTCGGTCGCCGACCAGAAGCCGCCCTCGGGCGACGTCATCTCGCGCAGCACGTAGTCGAGGGTCTCGACGGCGATGCGACGGTACAGCGCGCGCTTCGTGACCTGCCATCCCTCGAGGTAGGCCACCGTGAGTTGTGCGTTGTCGTACAGCATCTTCTCGAAGTGCGGCACGAGCCAGCGCTCGTCGGTGGAGTAGCGCGCGAAGCCGCCGCCGATCTGGTCGTACATGCCGCCCTGCGCCATTGCGTCGAGCGTGGTGGTGACCATGCGGAGCGCGAGGTGGTCGCCCTGCTGCCTGGCGACGCGCAGCAGCAGCCTGAGCGGCTGTGTCGGCGGGAACTTGGGCGCGCGGCCGAAGCCGCCCCACGTCTGGTCGAAGGTGCGCTCGAAGCTTCGCACGGCATCCGCGATTGCCCGGTCGACGTCGACCTGTCCCGGCGCGGCAACGCTCGACTCGCGCAGCAGCCGTGTCAGCTGCGCGCCTTGGGCCACGAGCTTGTCGCGCTCGGTCTGCCACAACTCGGCGATGCGGCGCAGCAGGGTGGGGAAGCCCGGTCGTCCGTAGGCGTCCTGCGGCGGAAAATAGGTGCCGGCGAAGAAGGGCTGCTGGTCGGGCGTGAGGAAGACCGTCATCGGCCAGCCGCCCTGGCCCTGGTTCATGGCCTGGGTGGCGGCCATGTAGATGTCGTCGAGATCGGGCCGCTCCTCGCGGTCCACTTTCACGTTGACGAAGTGAGCATTCATGATCGCGGCCGTGGCCGGATCCTCGAACGACTCGTGCGCCATGACATGGCACCAGTGGCAGGCGGAGTAGCCGATCGACAGGAGGATCGGCTTCTGCTCGGCCCGGGCGCGCGCGAGCGCCTCCTCGCCCCACTCGTGCCAGTCCACCGGATTGTGGGCGTGCTGGAGCAGGTAGGGGCTGGTCGCCCGGGCGAGCCGATTGGCCGGCGCGGTCCTGGTCGTCATGTCGGGTCATACCCTTGTGGCGCAGCGGTTTCCGGTCGCCTCGGAAGCCCGGGCGATGTCAGAACGGAAGCAGCGCCTGTTCTGGGCACCGCGCGCAATCCCTGCCATGCGGCTAGATTACTTCGCCCCTCCGAAATACCGGTGCCAGCCTCGTCCCGGCGCCAACCCTGCTCGAGGACTTGCATGCGCAAGCTTCGTATCGGCATTGTGGACCTGGTTGCCAGAGCTCCCACGAAGGCCATTTACTCGAAGGTGATGAACGCGAACCTGGCCGGCATCATGCCCCAGGTTCTTGCTGTGTGGTGTGAAGAACTCGGCCACGACCCCCACGTCATCTGTTATACCGGGTTCGAGGACCTCGCCGCCGAGCTCCCGAAGGACGTGGATGTGCTGTTCATCAGCGCATTCTCCCAGTCCGGCCAGCTGGCCTACGCGATCAGCAACATGTTCCGCCAGCGTGGCGTGGTCACCGTGCTCGGAGGGCCGCACGCCCGCTGCTATCCCGAGGATGCCGCCCGCTTCTTCGACTACGTCCTCGGCTTCACCGACAAGGCCATCGTTGCCGAAGTCCTCGGGGAGCTGGCGCCGTACCCAGCCGGCGGCCGCATGCTGGCCGCCGCGAAGCACCCGCAGGAGCTGCCGTCCCTCGAAGCGCGCTGGAAGTACGTCGAGCGCACCCTCGAGAAGGCGCCGCTCATCAAGTTCGTCCCGATGATCGGCAGTCTCGGATGCCCCTACACCTGCAGCTTCTGCATCGACTCGACGGTGGAATACCAGCCGCTCGGGTTCCCGCAGATCGCCGCGGACCTCCAGTTCCTGCTGACGAAGTACAAGTCGCCGATCGTCGGCTGGCACGACCCGAACTTCGGCATCCGCTTCGACGACTACATGACGGCCATCGAGCAGGCCGATCCGCAGCATCGGATCCGCCACATCGTCGAGAGCAGCCTGTCGCTGCTGTCGGAGCCGAACCTGAAGCGGCTGCGCGCCAACGGCGTGCAGGCGGTGCTGCCCGGCGTCGAGTCGTGGTACGACATGGGCAACAAGTCCAAGACGCGCCGCACCGGCATGGACAAGGTGACGCAGGTGGCGGAGCAGATCAACATGATCCTCCGCTACATCCCCTACGTCCAGACCAACTTCGTGCTCGGCCTCGATTCCGACGAGGGTGACGAGCCGTTCGAGCTCACGAAGAAGTTCGTCGACCTCTCGCCGGGCGCGTTCCCGGCGTACTCGCTGCTCTCGGCCTTCGGTCGGGCGGCGCCGATGAACCTGGACTACCAGCGTGCAGGTCGCGTGCTGCCGGTGCCGCATCACTTCCTGAACAACAACCACGCGATGAACG
>JBJMOZ010000332.1:0-3002 GCA_045803465.1 Gemmatimonadales bacterium
AGCCCCTCTCCTTTCTGATCGACCTCCTCGCCGCGGTGCCGAGCGTGGTGTTCGGGCTGTGGGGGGTGTTCGTGCTGGTGCCCATGCTGCGCGGCACGGTGATGCCCTTTCTGCGCGACACGCTTCACTTGGGGGCCACGCCCTTCTTCAGCGGGCCGGCATACGGCCCGAGCGTGCTCGCCGCGGGCCTCGTCCTCGCCATCATGGTGCTGCCCTACATCGCGGCGGTGTCGCGCGAGGTGCTCATGGCGGTGCCGCGCTCGCAGCGTGAGGCGGCGCTGGCGCTCGGCGCGACTCGCTGGGAGACGATCACCGGCGCCGTCGTGCCGTACGCGCGCACCGGAATCTTCGGCGGGATCATTCTCGGGCTCGGGCGTGCCCTGGGCGAGACGATGGCGGTGACGATGGTGATCGGCAACCGCCACGAGCTCGCGGCCTCGCTGTTCGCGCCGGGCTACACCATGGCGTCTCTGATCGCGAACGAGTTCTCCGAGGCGACGACCGACATCCATCTCTCGGCGCTCATGGCCGTTGGCTTCGTGCTCTTCCTGATCACCCTGCTCGTCAACGCCGTCGCGCGACTGCTCGTGCGTCGCGTGGGCGAGATCCGCGCATGAGCGCCGGCACCATCGAGACCACGGGCACCGCGAGCCGGCACGGCGCGGTCTCGCGCCCGCGGGCGAGCGGCCTCGCGCGACGGCGCGGCCTGAGCATCGTGATGGTGACGCTCACCTGTGTGGCGGCCGCGGTGGCCGTGGTGCCGCTCCTGGCGATCCTCGTCTATCTGCTGCGGCAAGGCGCCGGTTCCCTCTCGCTCGATTTCTTCACCGCCATGCCGAAGCCCGTGGGCGAGGCCGGCGGCGGGATGGCCAACGCCATCGTCGGCACCCTGATCCTCATCGGCATCGCCTCCGCGGTCGGGCTGCCGGTCGGCGTCGGCGCGGGACTCTACCTGGCCGAACGGCGCGGCACCCGGCTGGCGAACCTCGTGCGCTTTCTCGCCGACGTGCTCAACGGACTCCCCTCCATCGTGATGGGGATCTTCGCGTGGCAGTTCCTCGTGCGGCCGGTCGGGCACTTCTCGGCGCTCGCCGGCGGCGCGGCGATCGGCGCGATGATGATTCCGCTCGTCACCCGGACGACGGAGGAGATGGTGCGCACCGTGCCGCAGTCGCTGCGCGAGGCGGCGCTGGCGCTCGGCTATCCGCGCTGGCGCACCTCGCTTCAGATCGTGCTGCGCACCGCGCTCGGTGGCATCGTGACCGGCGTGCTCGTGGCGGTGGCGCGCGTCGCCGGCGAGACGGCGCCCCTGCTCTTCACCGCCCTGGGCAACCAGTTCTGGTCCACCAGGGTCACCCAGCCCATCGCCGCGCTGCCGCTCCAGATCTTCACCTACGCCATCAGCCCCTACGACGACCAGCATGCCCAGGCCTGGGCCGGCGCGCTGGTGCTCATCACGCTCGTGCTCGTGATCAGCCTCATCGCCCGAATCGTGACCCGCGCACGCCATGGGGGCGGGCATGACTGAGCTCATCGCGCTGCGGCAGCGGGAGGACGCGCCGGCGGCTGCACCCGGTGAGCCTTGCGCGATGCGCACGGTGTCGCTCGACGCGTACTTCGGCGAGGTGCATGCCGTCCGCGGTGTGTCGCTGGACGTGCCGTCGAACGAGGTCACGGCGATCATCGGCCCGTCGGGCTGTGGCAAGTCGACCCTGTTGCGGACGCTCAACCGGATGCACGAGACGGTGCCGGCGGCGCGCGTCACCGGACAGGTCCTGTTTCACGGACAGGACATCTACGCGGAGGGGGTGAACCCGATCACGCTGCGCCGGCACGTCGGCATGGTGTTCCAGCGTCCGACGCCCTTCCCCACGATGTCCATCCGGGACAACGTCGCCGCCGGGCTGCGAGTGCAGTCCGGCCGGAAGCTCCCGCGGGGCGACGTGGACGCGATCGTCGAGCGCGCGCTGCGGGAGGCGGCGCTCTGGGACGAGGTGAAGGACCGGTTGAGCGCGAGCGCGACGGGGATCTCGGGCGGACAGCAGCAGCGCCTATGCATCGCCCGCGCACTGGCCACGGCGCCGCATGTCCTGCTCCTCGACGAGCCGACCGCGTCGCTCGACCCGGCGAGCACGCAGAAGGTGGAGGAGCTCGTGTACGAGCTCCGACGCACCATGACCGTCGTGATCGTGACCCACAACATGCAGCAGGCGGCGCGGGTGTCCGACCGTACGGTGTTCATGCTCGCCGGAGAGCTCGTCGAGGCCGCCCCGACGCGGGTGATGTTCACCACACCCTCCGATCCCCGCACCGAAGCCTACATCACGGGCCGGTTCGGATGAGCGCCGCGGTGGAGTATGGACCGGTCCCCGAACGACGTCGCAAGGGCCGCATCGAGGTCGAGCACTTCGACTTCTGGTACGGCAAGACGCAGGCGCTGTTCGACATCAATCTCCAGATCGCGGCGCGGGCGGTGACGGCGTTCATCGGACCGTCGGGCTGCGGGAAGTCCACCTTCCTCCGCTCGATCAACCGGATGAACGAGCTGATTCCCGGCAGCCGGCGCTCCGGCGTCATTCGGCTGGACGACGAGAACATCTACGAGAAGGGAATGGACGTCGTGACGCTGCGACAGCGGGTGGGGATGGTATTCCAGCGCTGGAACCCCTTTCCGAAGTCCATCTACGACAACATCGCCTACGGCCCTCGCATCAACGCCTCGCCCCGCCGCCAGGAGCTCGACATCATCGTCGAGTCGGCGCTGCGCCGCGCGGCGCTCTGGGACGAAGTGAAGGATCGGCTCAGGGACAGCGCGCTTGCGCTGTCCGGCGGCCAGCAGCAGCGGCTGTGCATCGCCCGCGCCCTCGCCAACGATCCCGAGGTGCTCCTGCTCGACGAGCCGGCCTCGGCGCTGGACCCCATCGCGACGCAGAAGGTGGAGGAGCTCGTCTACGAGCTGAAGCGCGAGCTCACCATCGTCATCGTCACGCACAACCTGCAGC
>JBJMOZ010000362.1:0-11352 GCA_045803465.1 Gemmatimonadales bacterium
ATGGCCGCCCCCTCACCCACCGGATTCGTGCACGTGCGCGGCGCGCGCGTGCACAACCTCAAGAACATCGACGTCCGCATCCCGCGCGACGCACTCGTGGCCTTCACCGGCGTGTCGGGATCGGGCAAGTCCTCGCTCGCCTTCGGCACGCTCTACGCCGAGGCGCAGCGGCGCTACCTCGAGTCGGTGGCGCCCTACGCGCGGCGGCTGTTCCACCAGGTGGGCGTGCCCGAAGTGGATGCCATCGACGGGCTGCCTCCGGCGGTCGCGTTGCAGCAGCAGCGCGGCGCGCCGACCACGCGCTCGTCGGTGGGAAGCGTCACCACGCTCTCCAACCTGCTTCGCATGCTCTACTCGCGGGCCGGTGACTACCCCAGGGGCCAGGCGCTCCTCTACGCCGAAGCGTTCTCGCCCAACACCCCCGAGGGTGCGTGCCCGCGCTGCCATGGGCTCGGGCGCATCTACGACGTCACCGAGCGCTCGATGGTGCCGGACGACACGCTGTCCATCCGCGACCGCGCCGTCGCCTCGTGGCCGCCCGCGTGGCACGGCCAGAACCTGCGCGACATTCTCACCACCATGGGCATCGACGTCGACGTGCCCTGGCGTGCGCTCCCGAAGAAGACACGCGACTGGATCCTCTATACCGACGAGCAGCCCACGGTGCCGGTGTACCCGGGGTACGAGCTCGCCGAGGTGAAGCGCGCGCTGAAGCGCAAGGAGGAACCGAGCTACATGGGCACATTCACCGGCGCGCGGAAGTACGTGCTCGAGACATTCGCGAAGACGGAGAGCGCGTCGATGAAGAAGCGCGTCGCGCGCTATCTCGAGAGCACGGAGTGTCCCGAGTGCGGCGGAAAGCGGCTCCGTCCCGAGCCGTTGCGCGTCGCGTTCGCCGGCCTCGACATCGCCGACATGTCGCGGCAGCCGCTCGCGCGCCTCGCGGAGATCTTCGGGCCGTACGCACGGGGCACGGCGCGCGGCTGGCGTGCGCGCGAGGCTGAGCACCCGGAGCAGGCGCTGGTCGTCCAGCGCATCGCCGACGATCTCGAGGCACGGCTCCGTGTGCTGATCGAGCTCGGATTGGGCTATCTGTCGCTCGAGCGCAGCACGCCCACGCTCTCGCCCGGGGAGCTGCAGCGCCTCCGGCTCGGCACGCAGGTGCACTCCAACCTCTTCGGCGTCGTGTACGTGCTCGACGAGCCGTCGGCGGGGCTGCACCCCGCTGACACCGCGGCGCTGCTCGCGGCGCTCGACCGGCTCAAGGCGAGCGGCAACTCGCTCTTCGTGGTGGAACACGAGCTCGACGTCATCCGGCATGCCGACTGGATCGTCGAGGTGGGCCCCGACGCGGGGCAGCACGGCGGACGGGTGCTCTACAGCGGTCCGCCGGCAGGACTCGCCGCGGTGCAGGAATCGCGAACGCGACCCTACCTGTTCGACGAGATCGCGGTGCCGCGCCGCACGCCGCGCGCTCCCTCGGGATGGCTCCGGCTCGCCGGCGTCACACGCAACAACCTCCACGGCCTCGACGTCGCTTTTCCACTCGGCACGTTCACGTCGGTCACGGGCGTATCCGGGTCGGGCAAGTCGAGCCTGGTGGGCCAGGCGCTGGTGGAACTGGTGCTCGCGCATCTCGGGCACGAGGCGGAGACGGAGGAAGCGGAGGGCGAGCAGCTCGAGCGCGAGCCGTCCGCGCCGACCGATGGACGCATCGTCGAGGGCGCGGACCTCGTCCGTCGCCTGGTGCGCGTGGACCAGAAGCCGATCGGCCGCACGCCGCGCTCCAACCTCGCGACGTACACGGGCCTCTTCGACGGCGTGCGCAAGCTCTTCGCCGCGACCAGGGCGGCGCGGGCCCGGAAGTACGATGCGGGTCGGTTCTCGTTCAACGTGGCGAAGGGGCGTTGCGGGACGTGCGAGGGCGAGGGGTTCGTGATGGTGGAGCTGCTCTTCCTGCCAAGCGTGTACGCGCCGTGCCCCACGTGCCATGGCGCGCGCTACGACGCGAAGACGCTGGAGATCCGCTATCGCGAGCGCAACATCGCCGAGGTACTCGGGATGACCGTGGAGGAGGCGTGGGCGTTCTTCGCCGACGAGCCGGCGGTGCGGCGCTCGCTGGACGTGCTTCGCAGCGTGGGCGTGGGCTACCTCCGGCTGGGCCAGCCCGCGACGGAACTGTCGGGCGGCGAGGCGCAGCGCATCAAGCTCGCCACCGAGCTGCAGCGACCGGCGCGCGGCGACACCCTCTACATCCTCGACGAACCCACGACGGGACTGCACGCCATCGACGTGGAGAAGCTCGTGACGCAACTCGACGGGCTGGTGGCCGCCGGCAACACGGTGATCGTGGTGGAGCACGACATGCGCGTCATCGCGGGGAGCGATTGGGTGCTCGACATGGGGCCGGGGGCGGGGGAGGAGGGCGGGCACATCGTCGTCGAGGGTACGCCAGAGGCGGTGGCCCGGTCGGGGCGCAGCCGCACGGCGCCATACCTTCGGGCCGTTCTCGATCTGGGAGAATAGCGCGGTCCGGCCGGAGGGCTGGCGCATCCGTCGCGACTGTCGCACCGTAGGATCAACCGCCACGGAGGCAAAAATGTCTCTACGAGGACTCTTCGACGATATCGTCGAGCCGCGCCCGGCACGGGATGCATCACCTGTCATCGACGAGCCGCTGCTGCCGGCCAGCGCCGCGCGCGAGGGCCTGCTCATCGGCATCCTCGCCGCCGCCGGCGTCGCGCTCTGGTTCTTCGTCACCGACCTGCTCGCGGGCGCACCCCTCGCCACGCCACGTCACCTTGGTACCGTCGTCGCCGGCGCGCTCGGCCTCCATGCCGTGGCCGCCTCGCCGGCAGTCGCCATCTTCTTCTACAGCGTCATCCACTTCGCCGCGTTCGCGCTGCTGGGCATCGCCGCGGTGGTGGTCGTCATCCTGGCGCGCCGCGAGCCCGGCGTGCTGGCCGGCGCGCTGATCGCGTTCGCCGTCGCCGAAACGGTCTTCTACTACCTGCTCACCGCGCTCCGCGTGCTCACGCCCACCGGCCCGCTCACGCTCGGACAAGTGGCCGTCGGCAACATCATCGGCCTCGGCATTCTCGGCCTGGCGCTGTGGCGCCGGTATCCCGAACTGAGCTCCGAATTCGATCGTGCGCTGGCCCGCGGAGAGTGACGCTGCGCCTCGCCCCTTGCGCGATTGTCGGACAGACCATATCCTGTTGCCTCGTTCGGGAGTCGCGTCCCGTTGGTCGATAGTGTGGCAGTCCCCGCAAGCCACTGCTCCGACCACGGCGACGCGACTTTTGTTTTTCCGGGAGCCGGATGCGCCGACTCCCCTTGCATGAACTGGAGCTTGATCGTCACATGACCGCGAGTCTGCAGCTTCGAGCCGGATCTTCACGCCACAGGGCCAGGCCCGACGGCGTGCGGGACGGCGTGCAGGTGGGCAGGGAGGGTTCGCGGCCGATGGCCTAGGACGTTCCGTTGTCCTTGGGACGAGCTTCTCGCCCCACCTGCGCATCCGCCAGGTGGGGCGATCGTGTTTTCAGCAGGGATTGTGACCGGTGGGCGGATGGCGGTCTCACACGAGACACGCGACTCCCGGGTGGGGCCGTCACCCGTTCATCGTGTCACAGGCAACGACCTCGGAGGCGACATGCAGGTGTTCGGGACGCACGACGAGAATACGAAGGCGCAGCTGTCACAGGTCGCCGAGCGGGCGCGGAAGGTGGCGCTCATGGCCGACGGGCACGTGGGCTACGTCATGCCCATCGGTGGCGTGGCCGCGTACGAGAACGCGGTGTCGGTGGTGGGCGTGGGCTTCGACATCGCCTGCGGCAATGCCGCGATCCGCACCGACGCGACGCTCGCCGATCTCGGCGCCACGCCGGAGGAAGTGCAGCATCGGCTCGCGCAGCTCGCCGACCGAATCGCGGAGACGATCAGCTTCGGCATGGGCCGGAAGAACCGCGCCGACGACGCACCCACCGACGATGCGCTGTTCGACGATCCGGCATGGGAGGCCGTCCCGGCGAAGCACCGCCAGGCACTGCACACGAAGGCGCGCCAGCAGCTGGGCACCGTGGGGAGCGGCAACCACTATGTCGACGTCTTCGTCGACGAGCAGGGCGCGCTGTGGGTGGGCGTGCACTTCGGGAGCCGCGGCTTCGGCCATACGGTGGCGTCGAACTTCCTCGCGCTGGGGCAGGGCAAGGCCTGGGGCGAACGCGTGCCGGAGATCGAGGTGCTGCTCGACCTCGATGCGCCGGTGGGTGACGCGTACTGGCACCTGATGAACCTTGCCGGCCGCTACGCCTACGCGGGCCGCGAGTGGGTGGCGCGGAAGGTGGTGTCGCTGCTCGGGGCGCGCGAGCTGGAGCTGGTGCACAACCATCACAACTTCGCCTGGAAGGAGCAGCACGAGGGCGAGGAGCTGGTGGTGGTGCGGAAGGGTGCCACGCCGGCCTTCCCTGGCCAGCGCGGCTTCATCGGCGGCTCGATGGGCGACGACGCGGTGATCGTGCAGGGCACCGCGTCCACGGCGCCGGAGGTGACGGCGATGCAGCGCGCCGCGATGTACTCGACCGTGCACGGCGCCGGCCGCGTGATGAGCCGGACCGCCGCCGCGGGCAAGCGCAACCGGAAGACGGGCGAGGTGCTCGCGCCGGGCCGCGTGTCGCCGGAGATGATGCAGGCATGGGTGCGCGAGAAGGGCGTGGTGCTGCGCGGCGGTGGGCTCGACGAGAGTCCGCACGTCTACCGCCGGCTCCCCGAGGTCCTCGCCGCCCAGGGAGACACGATCGAGGTGTTGCACGTGCTGCGCCCGCTGGTCGTCGTCATGGCGGGCGCGGAGGAGTTCGATCCGTACAAGGACTGACCCCGGCTCACCGCGAAAGGAGGAGCCATGTACCAGCGTGACTTCTTCGTGGTTATCACGGGGGACTGCCGTTTCTGCGTCAGCACGGCGATGGCCGCGCACATCGAGCGCTCGCTCGGTGCCCAGTGGATGCCCCGCTGGGTGACGTTCGTCGACCTGATGGGCTCGCGCGTTCGCGTGCGCGCCGATCGGATCACGATGGTCATGCAGAGCACGGCAGACCAGCGTGCAGCGGAGCGCATGCATCTCCGCTGGATGATGTGGGAGCAGGAATCCGACCGTCCGCCGGAGGCGGGCGCGTAGGCAGGGCAGGGAGCTGTCGGGCGGGTCGCCGCGTAGCGGTTACCATCCTTAATGGGCAAGATCCGAACGCACTTTTCATCCGTCCGACAGTGCCCCGGCCGTGTCATCATTCGCTTCGGAAAGGGAGGCGAGCATGGACTTCACGCAGCACATCGCCACTCGTCTGCAGCGTTTCCTGACGCCGCAGCGCGAGCCGATTCCCGGCACCGACCAGGTGCCGAACTCCGCCGGCGGGTACGTGTGGCCGGTGAACGACTGGGTGCGTCTCGACCGCTTCCTGGTGCTGGGCACGGAGGGAGGCACCTACTACATCGGGGAGAAGCAACTCACGATCGCGACCGCCGAGGCGGTGACGCGCTGTGTCGCCGCCGACGGCCCGCGTGTCGTGGCACGCATCGTCGAGGTGAGCGAGGCGGGCCGCGCGCCGAAGAACGACCCGGCGCTCTTCGCCCTCGCGCTTGCAGCGGGCCAGGGCGATTCCGCCACGAAGGCCGCGGCGTGGGCGGCGCTGCCGCGCGTCGCGCGCACCGGCACGCACCTGCTTCACTGGCTGCAGTACGTGACGGCGTTTCGTGGCTGGGGCCGAGGCGTGCGCCGGGCCGTGGCCGCGTGGTACACCACGAAGGCCGCCGGCGACGTGGCGTACCAGGTCCTCAAGTACCAGCGCCGCGACCGCTGGGCGCACCGGGATGCGCTGCGCCTGTCGCACCCGCGCGCACCCAGCGTCGCGCACGACGTGATCTTCCGCTACGCCACGCGGGGGTGGCACGGCGTGCTGGAGCTCGAGGGCATCAGCGACCTGCCGGTCATGCACCTCATCGAGGCGTTGAAGGCACTGCCGTACCTGACGCCCGACGAGGCGGCTCGTACCATTGCGCACTACCGCCTGACCCGCGAGATGGTGCCGAACCAGTTGCTCCGGCACGCCGAGGTGTGGCAGGCACTGCTGCTGGCGATGCCGATGACGGCGATGATCCGCAACCTCGGCGTGATGGGCGACGTCGGCCTGCTCGAGCCCGGGAGCCTGGCGGCGGAGTACGTCGCCGTGCGATTGGGTGATCGGGAGGCGCTGCGCGGGGCACGCGTGCATCCGGTGGCGCTGCTCGCTGCGTTGCGTACGTACGCGCGCGGTCGCGGTGTGCGGGGCAAGAATGTCTGGTCGGTGGCACCGGAGGTGGTAGATGCGCTCGATGCGGCGTTCCACCTCGCCTTCGACATGACGCCATGCACCGGGAAGCGCATGCTGCTCGCGCTCGACGTGTCGGGCTCCATGACGGCGCCGATGCTTGGCCTGCAGATGCTCACGTGCCGCGAGGGCGCTGCGGCCATGGCCATGGTGACGGCCGCCCGCGAGCCCGAACATCGGGTGATGGCATTCACCGACGGTGCGTACCCGTCGATGTACTCCGATCTCGGCTGCGGCCTCACGCCGCTCGCCATCGATCCGGACGATCGGCTCGACCACGTGCTGAAGCGGATCGGCAAGCTCCGCTTCGGTGGGACCGACTGCGCCGTGCCGATGCGCGAGGCGCTGAAGCACGAGTGGCCGGTGGACGTGTTCGTGATCTACACGGACAACGAGACGTGGGCGGGCAAGGTGCACCCGGCGCAGGCACTGCAGCAGTACCGCGCGCGCATGGACATCCCGGCCAAGTTGGTGGTGGTCGCGATGGCGTCGAACGGCTTCAGCATCGCGAATCCGGACGACGCCGGCATGCTCGACGTGGTCGGCTTCGACGCCGCCACACCGGCGCTCATCGCCGACTTCGCGGCCAACTGAGCGGCTCCGGCGACGTGACCGGAATTGCGTCATCAGGGTATTACCAGTTGAGGTCGAACCGTCTCGAGGTCGGGGGGTCAGGCTGTCGCGAGTGCTCGACGCGCCTACGTGGCACGTCGGATGCCCATGGTCGAAGGAGACCACCGATGCCTGGCTTCCACCTCGAGAGGTCACGTCATGCTTGCCATCGGCCTGCAGATTCTGCTCGTGATCGCCGCACTAGCGCTAAGTGTCGTCGCCATGTGCTTTTACGCCTATGACGGCTCCGACGCCGATCAGTGGTGAAGGTCTGGGGGTTCAGGCAATCGTCGCACCCTGAAACATCGCGTGGACGCATCCCGTAGGGGCTCCATCCCTGTCCGGAGTGCGTCCATATGCGCGGTTTCTGGCTTCCAATCGGCCTCCGCGCCGTCGCGGTCTTCGCCTTGGGCATGCTGGCCTGGGGCGGCATTCATTCCATGAAGCATCACACGCATTTCGGTGCCATCGAGGCCTCCGCCCCCGAGGCGGCCGCCGAAGCGCGCATGGATGCGGACCGCGCCGCCGGCGAGGCTCGCGAGAATGCGGTCCGCGCGGCCGACAATGCCGCCAAGGCGACCATGGCGGCGATGGGCTCCAACGCCTTGCTCGCCCACAAGCTCGGCCGATTCGGCTCCTTCGCGCGCTTTGCGGGCGCCGCAGCGCACACGAGCGACACTCCGCCCGCATTCGTGCTCGATGGGCAGCAGGCCGGCGCCTTCACCCGCTTCAAGGGCACGCGTGACAAGCGCGACACGCCGGCACAATTCATGGTCGTCGTCAAGCTCATGCCGGGGGTGCGTGGGGCGCCGTGCGACATCGTGCCCGTGCAGCCCGACGACTTCGACATCGACAAGGGATTCCGCTGCGCCGTGAATGGCGAGCGGGGTCTCGCGAAGGTCGGCGTCGTGCGATTCGAGCCGAGCGGCAGCTCGCACGGCATCCTGGCGTCCGAGCATACCGCCAGGGAACTGGCCAAGGGCGATCCATTCGCCATCGACGCCGATCTCAGTGGGCCGATGCACGTCACGATCAAGGGCGATGAGGGCGAGCTGGTGCGACTGAACTCGGATTCCGAGGGCACGGCGCTCGTGGTGAACGATGAGAATGGCAAGGCCGTCGTGCGCATGAAGGCGGGGAAGGACGGCTTCTCCATCACGGTGGACACCACCGGCCGGTAGCCGGACCATAAACGACGAGGCCCCGCGGGATTCACTCCCGCGGGGCCTCTTGGCGTCCGGGTCCGGCATTACAACCGGTTGGAGTTCACCTGATTGACGTCCGGGACCTGGTCCGACTGCTCCGTCCACGCGCTGCGCAGATTCTGCTGCACCTCCTGCAGGACCTCCTCGCGTGCCGGCAGGCCGTCCTCGCGCAGGAACCGGATGGTCGCCGCGGGGATGGTGTGCTGCAGCGTCATCGTCATGCGTGCGTAGTCCTTCAGGAACCGCGAGGCGATCTGGGCCGTCTCCTGGTCGTTCAGGGAGAGCGCGGTGGTGTTGAGCATCAGATATCCCACGCTCGCGAGGCTGAAGGCGGTGTAGTCGTCGCGCAGGTTCTTCGGCAGCTTCTCGGTGCGTACGAGATCGATCGCTGCCGCGCCGAGGCCCGCTACGGTCGAGCCGGCGCGCTTGATCGCCTCGCTGACGCCGCCAGCGGTGGCCTGACGCGCGTCCGCAAGGCCCTTCAGCGTGCTGATGTGGCTCTGGATCTGGCCCGTGAAGCCGCGCAGCTCCTGCGTCACCTGCGGGTAGTCGTCCTTGAAGTCCTCCAGCTGGGCATTGATGGCCTTCTGGATATGCTCTTCGAGGGAGAGCATGTCGGTGATGTAACTGTTGATCGCTTCAGTGGGGGTCCGCGCCATGTTGCCTTCACTCCGACTGGGGGTCCGAAACGGGAAAGGCGCAACCGGGTCGCCCCTTCACGGGGCGTCGGTCGCGCCTTCATCTCGCGGAGGCTGTTCGTTCCGCGCGATAAGGTGGGTGCGCATTGCGGCGCCACCCGATGGTCCTGCTATCTAGGACGGTACCCCATTCCGCGCAAGACGGCCGCCGCTCGATATCACGTCGTGGCCTGCTCCGGCCCGCGCAACGACTGCACCTGCTGCGCGATGAGCTCGCGTGCACGTGCCGTGATCTCGTCCATCGACGGGGAGGCCGCGTACATCTCTTCCGCACGGCGTCGGACGTCGGAGACCGACGGCACCTGGGGCAGGTGCACGCTGGCGAAGCTCGCCGCAAGCTGGTGTGCCACTTTCTCGATGGTGGCGCGGCCCAGGGGTCGCTCGTTGCGCACCACCTCCGGCGGCGGCGCGCCCAGGTCCCACACCACGCGCAGCCACGACAGGGTCTTGAGCGCGTAGAACGTGGGGTCGAACTCCCACCAGAAGAATCCCTGGCGCGTGGAGCGCTGGTAGGCGTGGTGGTTGTTGTGCCACCCTTCGCCCAGCGTGATGATGGCGAGCCACCAGTTGTTGCGCGAGTCGTCGCCGGTGACGTAGCGCACCCGTCCATGCACGTGCGCGAGCGAGTTGATCATGAAGGTGCCGTGATACAGCGCCACCGTGCTCCAGAAGAAGCCCACCACCACGCCCGGCCAGCCGGCGATGAACCAGGACGCCGCCGCCAGCGTGAGCGCCGGCAGGTACGGGTGGTTGTTGAGCCACACCAGCTCGGGAAACTTCGTGAGGTCGGGCACCGCCTCGACGTCGGTGGCGTCATGCCGCTCGGTGAAGATCCAGCCCATGTGCGCGTAGAGAAACCCGTGCTGCCGGGGCGAGTGCACGTCGAGTTCGGTGTCGCTGTGCCGGTGGTGATGGCGGTGCTTGGCCGCCCACCAGAGGATGCCCAGCTGCGCCGTGGACTGCGCCAGCCAGCCCAGCAGGAACTGCGCGACCCGGCTCGTGCGGAAGGTGCGGTGCGAGAAGTAGCGGTGATAGCCGGCCGTGACGCCGAACATGCGCACCACGTACAGCACGGCGCCGAGGAGCACGGCCTGCCACGTCACCCCGGTCCAGATCGCCCCGAGGCAGGCGAGGTGCACCAGCAGGAAGGGAATCGTCTCGGGATAGACGATGTCGTCGTGCGCAGGCGCCTGCGGCGCGGCTCTGGCGGTCGTCGGCATGAGGCCGGACAATCTATGCAAGTCCGTCGTCATGCTCCACCTGCCAGCCGGGGATCGGACGACCCGGACCTGCGACGGGTCGCACGGAGCGGCGAGCACGAGCACGGTCCGAAGGGGTATGCGCATGGGGGTGGCTAGGTTCGAGAGGAGCCGACCCCGGCCAACCCCCGTCCATGCAGAAGGGAGGTGTCGTTGCTGACGATCGCCCTCGTGCTGCTCCACCTGACCGGCCTCGTCTGTGCCGTGATCGCCATCATGCAGACCCGCACCCCCCAGGGCGCCATCGCCTGGTCGGTGTCCCTGATCACCTTTCCATACGTCGCCGTACCGCTCTACCTCGTCTTCGGGCGCACCAAGTTCCAGGGCTACCTGACGGCCCGCGAGCAGCTCGCCGAGCGCGTGGTGGCGACCTCGACGCGCCTTGGCGCGGCACTCGAGCGGTTCGTTGTGCGGCCGGCCGAGCACATCCCGGCGCACGCGGCCCTGACGCGCATCGCACAGCAGCCCTTCACCGACCACAACGCGGTGTCGCTGCTCATCGATGGCGACGCGGCGTTCGCGAGCATCTTCGAGGGCATCGCGCAGGCGCGCACGCACGTGCTGGCGCAGTTCTACATCGTGCGCGACGATGGCCTCGGACGGCGCTTTCGCGACGCGCTCATCGCCAAGGCGCGCGAGGGCGTAGTGGTGCACTTCCTCTACGACGAGCTCGGCTCCCACGCGCTGCCCGTCCGCTACCGCCGCCTGCTCGAGGACGCGGGCGTGAAGGTCTCCGCCTTCAACACGACACGTGGCCGCGGCAATCGCTTCCAGATCAACTTCCGCAACCATCGCAAGTGCGTCGTCGTCGACGGGCACGTGGCGTGGGTCGGCGGCCACAACCTGGGCGACGAGTACCTGGGGCTGGATCAGAAGATCGGCAAGTGGCGCGACACCTACCTGCGCGTCGAGGGTCCCGCCGCCCTCGGCGTGCAGTTCGTGTTCGCCACCGACTGGCTGTGGGCGGCGGGGGAGGTGCCCGACTTGCCGTGGGAACTGCGCCCCGCTCCGGAGGGCAAGGCCGCGGTGCTCGTCTGCCGTTCCGATCCGTCCGACGTGTTCGAGGAGGCGGCGATGATGTACCTGCAGGTGCTGATGATGGCCACCCGGCGCCTGTGGATCGCCACACCCTACTTCGTGCCCGACCTCGGCATGGTGTCGGCGCTGCAGCTCGCCGCGCTGCGCGGCGTGGACGTACGGCTCCTGCTGCCCG
>JBJMOZ010000365.1:0-4040 GCA_045803465.1 Gemmatimonadales bacterium
CGTGCGATCAGTTCGTTGCCTTCCGGGGTGGGCTCAGGGCTTCGGCAGCCCCGCCACCACTTTGGCCGCCGTCACGCCCTCGGCGTCCGCCTGGAAGTTCAGCACGACGCGATGCGCCAGCACCGGCAGCGCCATCGCCGCGACGTCGTCGAGATCGGGCATCGCGCGGCCATCCATCGCCGCGCGGGCCTTGGCGCCGAGGATGAGATACTGCGACGCGCGCGGGCCGGCGCCCCAGCTCACGTAGCGCTTCACCTCGGGCGACGCCTCCGGCGCGTCGGGCCGCGTCGCGCGCGCCAGCTTCACCGCGTAGCTCACGATGCTCGGCGCCGCCGGGAGACGACGCACGAGATGGTGGAGCGCGGAGATCTGCTCGCCGCTCAATACCGGGCTGACCGAGTGCTCGGCATCCGTCGTCGTCTCGGCCACGATGCGCTCCTCCTCCTCGCGGCTCGGGTAGCCCACGGTGAGCTGCACCATGAAGCGGTCGAGCTGCGCCTCGGGGAGCGGGTACGTCCCCTCCTGCTCGATCGGGTTCTGCGTCGCGAGCACGAAGAACGGCTCCGTGAGCACGTGTGTCTTGCCGGCCGCGGTGACGGCGTGCTCCTGCATCGCCTGGAGCAGTGCGGCCTGGGTCTTCGGCGGCGCGCGGTTGATCTCGTCGGCGAGGACGATGTTCGCGAAGATCGGCCCGTGCACGAACTTGAAGAAGCGCTTGCCGGTGGTGTGGTCCTCCTCCAGCAGCTCGGTGCCGGTGATGTCGCTCGGCATCAGGTCGGGCGTGAACTGCACGCGCGAGAACTTGAGGTCGAGCGCCTGCGCCACCGTCTGCACGAGCAGCGTCTTGGCGAGGCCCGGCACGCCGACGAGCAGCGCGTGCCCGCCGGCGAGGATCGCGGCGACGAGGTTGTCCACCGTGTCGCGCTGGCCCACGATGCGCCGAGCGATCTGCGCGTTGAGCGCGACGCGGGCGCGGGCGAGCTGGTCGAGCAGCTCGAGGTCGCGGTCGTCGTCACGCGAGGTGGTGGAGCGCAGATTGGCGGAGCTCGTCACGTGCGAAGTCGGCTGGTGTCGGAGTGGTGCACGACCGAAAGCTATCAGGGGGCGCGGGGCGTGCACATGAGACACCCGAAACGCCGAACGGGACGCCGGCGTGGCGTCCCGATCGGTGTACGCACAGGCTGGGCCGGCCGTTCCGGCCGGCGCGAATGGACCAAGGGCCTACGGCACGCCGAACGACGTCGTCCCCACGGCGAAGTGCGACGTGCTGGTCAACCGTCCGTCGGCGAGCAGCGCGCCGCGCGCGGTGGGCGTCCAGGTCGCGGTGTAGGTCACCGTCTCGCCGGGGCCGAGCGTGCGCGAGGTGAGCGCCGCGGTGAACAGCTTGTCGGCGCTCCACACCCACACGACGGTGCCGTCGAGGCGCCGCACGCGGAAGTCGTACTGCTGGCCGCTGCTGAACTGGAGCGTGACGGGCTCGGTCCGCGGGTTGGTGACGCGGAGCTCGAGGGTGACGAGCGACGCGGTGGCGGTCGCCGTCAGGTAGGCCTGGAGCGCGCCGGCGCGGAAGTTCACCGGCGGCAGCGCCTCGCGCGGATAGTCCTCGCACGGGAAGCAGGGAGTGGCCAGCAGCTCCACCCGCGCGCCGCGCACCGGCTGCTGCGCCATCGAGATCGTGTGCGTCCCCGACGCCGTGTTGCCGCGGATGGGGAAGGCCGGCACGCCGACGGTGCCATCGAACGACGCGGTGAACTCGGCCCGCGTGCACCGCATGAACTCCGGCGCCGACATCGGGCTGGGCGGCAGCGACGCGGTGTGGCAGGGCGTGGTGCTGGTCACCGGATCGCCGATGTGCTGCGTGCCGCTCGTGCCGATGAACGTGCCGCTCGTGCCGTCGAAGTACATCAGCCCCGAGATGCCGGGGACGGACATCGCGGTCCCCGCCAGCGTGGCGTCGCCGATCGTCGTCGTGCTGGCGGAGCCGCTGACCTGCACGACGCGGCGCGGGTTGCTCTTCTCCCACGCGACGACGCTGCGCAGCGGCGGCAGGGTGAGGCAGAGCGATTCGACGCCGGTGCACGCAGGGCCGGCGGGGAACTCGATCTGCTGCGCGGTGGCGAGGAACTCGAGCGGCGTGCCATCGATGACGATGGTGACGGGCGAGACCCGGCCGTTGCGGCTCAGCGCGACGCCGATCTCGTGGTACGCGTTGACGACGCTGGGCTCGGCGCCGGCGCGATGCGCGTCGTTGGCGAGGCGCTCGAACTGCGCGGCCGCGTCGACTGCTTCTTGATCGGGGAGGACTTCGGTGCTCGACGTGCAGGCGCCGAGGAGCGCGGCGCCGAGGAGGAACGGGCGGAGCAGGGGGCGCATGGGAGTGGTCTCTGGTCGGACGGGTGGGGTCTCCAGAGGAGCAATACCCGCGGGTCGGGATTCGCGTCACTTCGGGCCCCGACGCACGACCGCCGCCTCGATTTCGAGGCGGCGGTCGTGGTGCGGCTGGTGGTGCGGCGTGTCGTGCGCCGCCGGCTACTGGAGTCGGAAGTTGACGCGCTCCTGCACCGGATAGTTGCTGCTGCGGAGCGTCGCGACGGCGACGTAGCTGCCGTTGGGGAGGGCCTTGTCGGCGCGCTCCTCGTAGCGGCGGGTCTCACCGCCGTCGAGCACGCGGTTCTGGAGCGACTGCGTGAACATGCGCTCCTTGCCCCAGCGGTACACCTCGCGGCCCGTGGAGTCGAGGACGGCGAAGTCGTATTCCTGGCCGCTCGGGAACTCGAGCTCGAGGTTCTTCTTGGAGGAGTTGGTGAGGTCGAGCGAGAAGTGGATCGCGCGTGCTTCGGCTCTCACGACGAAGGCGCTCTTGAGGGGCGCGGCATTCGCCGCCGTGCCCGCGCGCTTCGGTTCTTTGACGTTCGGTACCGCGGCGACCATGAGCGCGGTGGGAGTTCCCGCCTGCCGCACGCTCTTGTCGGTGGGATGCGTCGCATCGGCGTGCGAGCGCGAGCCACAGGCAAGGGCGACCGCTCCGGCGAGGAGCAGCGGGATCAGGATGCGGGTGTTCATTGTCAAGGCACGGAAGAAAGACACCGGGAGGGTGTGGCGGGCGTCCGCTCACACATCCAACCGGGGATGAAGTTATCAACAGCCAGACGAATGTGAAGCCTGAGCGGTCACAGCGAAGTTGTGATTCCAGATACACTTGCGAGCTCGACACAAATCTTCGGTCTACCTTCGGTTTAGCTGTGCCATTCGCTTGCGAAAAATTTCACAAGCGCTAGATTCCGCCCTCGAAATGACGGGAGAACCGGTCGGTCCGCCCGGTGGTCGGGGCGATGCGGAAGGGGGAACCTCGGGCGGCCGGCTCGCCGGCCACGGGATGACCTTCGTCGTGGCCGTCCTGGGGGGGCTCTACCTGGGGCAGTGGCTGGACCGGAAGCTCGGCACGGCGCCGTGGCTGCTCATCGCCGGAGTGTTCCTGGGCGCCGGCGCGAGCTTCTACAGCATGTACACGAAGCTCATGGCGGCGCAGGCGCGCGAGGACGCGGCGCGGGCGGCCCGCAAGGCGGCCCAGGGCCCCGGCACCGCGGGGCCGAAATGAGCCGGGGCTCGAGCGGGCGGGCGGTCGTGTTGTATGGCCTGCTCTGTCTGGTCGTGATCGGCCTCGCTGGCGCGGTGCTCGCGTTGGTCTGGGCCGGCCCGCTGGACCGGCGGGCGGTGCTGGTGAGCGCGGTGGTCGCGCTGGTGGTGCAGATGGTCGCCTTCGCCATCGCGCGGCTGCTCGCCGCCGGCGGGAACGGAATGGCCGGCTGGGGGCTGGGCGCGGTGATCTGCATGGCCGCCCTGGTGATCTATGGCTTCGTGAGTCGGGGGCTCGGGCTGCCCTCCAACGCGGCGCTGGTGAGTCTTGCGACGTTTTTCTTCCTGACCGAACTGATCGAACCGCCGCTGCTCAATACATGACGACTCGACCTCTCTCTCTTCTCGTCGCCCTCCTGGTCGCGGCCGGTCCGCTCGGCGCGCAGGCGCCCGCGGAGCCCGCG
>JBJMOZ010000374.1:0-4285 GCA_045803465.1 Gemmatimonadales bacterium
CGCCGGTGAATGCCGGCGCCGTGCTCGTACAGGCCACCGGCAGCGACGGGCATGTGCAGCAGCTCGCGGCGTTCGCGCGCGAGCAGGGCTGCTCCCTCGACGGCGCCGCCCTGTGGCGCGGCAGCGGCTTCGTGCCCACACCCGATGAGGCGGCGGTGTACCGCGCCCTCGACCTGCCGGTCATTCCGCCCGAGCTGCGCGAGGGTCGGGGCGAGATTGCCCTCGCCGCCACGGGCATGCTGCCGCACCTGCTCGAGCGCGCGGACCTGCAGGGCTTCCTGCACTGCCACACGAGCTACTCCGACGGCACCAATACGGTGCGCCAGATCGCCGAGGCGTGCCGCGAGGCGGGCTACCGGTACGTCGGCATCACCGATCACAGTCAGGCCGCGGCCTACGCCGGCGGCCTCTCGCCCGACGACGTCGCACGCCAGTGCGACGAGATCGACGAGGTCAACGCGCGCCTCCGGGGCATTCGCGTCCTCAAGGGCATCGAGGCCGACATCCTGCAGGACGGCGCGCTCGACTATCCGGCCGACGTGCTCGACCGGCTCGACTTCGTGATCGGCTCCATCCACAGCCGCTTCAACATGCCGCGCGACGAGATGACCGCGCGCGTGCTCGCCGCCATGGACGACCCGCACCTCACCATCGTCGGCCACCCCACCGGGCGCCTGCTCCTCTCGCGCGACCCGTATGGCCTCGACCTCGATGCCGTCATCGCGAAGGCCGCGGTCGCCGGCGTCGCCATCGAGATCAACGCCGACCCGCACCGGCTCGACCTCGACTGGCGCGTGCTGCCGCAGGCGAAGGCGGCGGGCGTGACCATCTCGATCGGTGCCGACGCGCACAACCTCGCCGGCATCGCCAACGTGGAGTTCGGCGTCGGCATCGCGCGCAAGGGCGGCCTCGGCGCGGACGACATCCTCAACGCGCGGAGCGCGGAGGATTTCCTGGCATTCGCGCGGAAGGGCGGGTCGGCGTGAAGCAGGCCATGGGTCGGGAGGGCGCCGTGGCCCGCCGCGCGCGAGCGGCGGCCATCCTCGAGCGGCTCAAGGCACGCCACCCGGACGCGCACTGCGAACTCGTGCATCGTGACGCCTACGAGTTGCTGGCGGCCACCATCCTCTCCGCGCAGTGCACCGACGTGCGGGTCAACATGGTGACCCCCGCACTGTTCGCACGCTACCCGGACGCGCGCACGCTCGCGGGCGCAACGCCAGCCGACGTCGAGGAGATCATCCGCTCCACGGGCTTCTTCCGCAACAAGACCAGGAGCCTCATCGGGATGGCGCAGGCCGTGGTGGCGCACCACGACGGCCGGATCCCCGCCACGATGGACGAGCTGCGCGTGCTGCCGGGCGTCGGCCGCAAGACGGCGAACGTCGTCCTGGGCAACGCCTTCGGCCTCAACGAGGGTGTGACCGTCGACACCCACGTCGGCCGCATCGCACGCCTGCTCAAGCTCACGAAGCAGGACGACCCCGAGAAGGTCGAGCAGGACCTCATGGGGCTGTTTCCGCGCGCGGACTGGGCATTGCTCTCGCATCTGCTCATCTTTCACGGCCGGCGCACCTGCATCGCGCGCCGTCCACGGTGCGGCGACTGCGTGCTGCACGACCTTTGTCCCTCAGCCCAAGTCACCTGACCCATGGCCAAGACCGCCACGTTCGACACCACCAAGGGCACGATCGTCGTCGACCTGTTCGACGAGGAGGCGCCCGAGACCGTCAAGAACTTCGAGAAGCTCGCCAACGCCGAGTTCTACGATGGCACGCGATTCCACCGCGTCATCCCGAACTTCATGATCCAGGGCGGCGACCCCTACTCGAAGGACCCGACCGACCGCCGCGCCGGGACCGGCGGCCCCGGCTACAAGATCAAGTGCGAGACCGAGCGCAACACCCACAGGCACGTCGCGGGCACGCTCTCGATGGCACATGCGGGCAAGGACACCGGCGGCAGCCAGTTCTTCATCTGCCACTCGCCGCAGCCGCATCTCGACAAGGTCCACACCGTCTTCGGGCAGGTGAAGACCGGCATGGACGTCGTCAACGCCATCAAGCAGGGCGATGAGGTGAAGTCGATCCGGGTGAGCTGAGGAGCCCCGCCTGATCATCGACTTCGCCGTGCTCGCCGACTACGCCCTCTTCGACCAGCAGGGCAAGCTGTCGGTGCTGGGCATCTTCCGGCACGTCATGGTGAGCGCCTTCCCCGCGATGCACCCGCGCACCCACCTGGTGCTGCGCGTCCGGGGCCGGCGCACCGAGGTGGGTACGCACGCGCTTCGCATTCGCTTCACCGATCCGGAGGGCCACGAGCTCGTCGGCGGCGAAGGCACCGTGCAGTTCGGCGAGCCGCCCGCGGGCGTCCTGGACGTGGAGGCCGCCGCAGTGCTGGTCTTCGACGTGCCCCTGCCCCGGCCGGGCCAGTATCAGTTCGAGGTATCGGTGGGCAGCGAGGAACCGCTCAGGGTGCCACTCTCGGCCGGCACGGCCGCGCCACCCTCGGGACTCATGTGATGGCGTGACAGCACTTTGACAAACCCACGCGGGGTTCGATAGAATCGACCCGACTTCCCTGCACATCGGCTGTGGTTCCGCAGCCTCCTCTTCTATTGCGGAGAGCTTCTATGAAGCGTGTGGCAGTGGGCCTCGGGCTCGCGCTCGCCGCCGCAGCCGGGCGCCCGGCGGTCGCTGCGGGACAGGGCTTTGCTCTCTACGAAACGGGCGCCTGTTCCCTGGCGCGGGCGGGCGCCGGAGTCGCGTCGCCGTGCAGCGATGGCTCCGCGATCGCGGTCAATCCCGCCGGGCTGCTCGAAACGCCTCGCGTCCTGTCGGTCGGCGCCAATACGGTCCTGAGCAGCGGCACCTTCACCAATAGCACGACAGGCCTCTCGAGCGACATCGAGACGGGCGCCATTCCGGTTCCAGCGGCATTCTTCAATCGGCCCATCGGCGACAAGTTCGCGGTGGGCCTCGGTCTTTTCGTGCCCTTCGGGCTCACGACCGAATGGGATGCCAACACCGCGCAAGGGCGATTCTACTCCTCCCGCGCCCAGCTCTCCGCCACCTACGTGCAGCCCACGGCGGCCCTGCGGCTCGGGCCCGTGATGTTCGGCGCCGGCCTCAACATCACCTACCTCGACGTGCGCCTCGAGCGCCGCATCGACCTCGCCACGCAGCCCGTGCCCGGCCAGCCCATCACGTTCGGACAGCTGGGCATCCCGTACGGCACCGACTTCGCGAGCAGCACCGTTGAAGGCACCGACTGGGGTGTCGGCTACAACATCGGCGCACTCGTCAAGCTGCACGACCGCATCCGTATCGGCGCCCGCTACCTCTCGCGCCAGAAGTTCAGCAACGACAGCGCCACGGCCCGCTTCGCGCAGGTGCCCACCGGCCTCGTGCTCACCGCCGGCAACCCGGTCGGCGTGCCGGGCGGCACGCCGGTGGACGCGATCCTCACCTCGCAGTTCGGCGCGAACGGCCTGCTCTCGCAGCAGAACGTGGGCACGGCGCTCCGACTGCCCGAGATGCTCGCCTTCGGCGTTTCGGTGAAGCCATTCAAGCAGCTCAACGTCATGGTGGACGCGCAGTACACCAACTGGGAAGTCTTCACCGAGGTGCCGCTCAACTTCGAGAAGCTGGGCAGCCAGACCCTCGTCGAGAACTACCAGAGCACCTGGAGCTACCGCGTCGGCGGCGAGTACGCCTTCGGCGATGCGCACGACGTGAAGCTGCGCGCCGGCTGGCTCTACAACGAGGCCGCCACGCCGGACGAGACGGTCACGCCGGCCCTCCCCGAGAACGAGCGCAACCTCTTCTCCCTCGGCCTCGGCGCCCGCTTCGGCCCGGTGCTCACCGCCGACCTCGGGTACATGTACGTCACGCAGGCCGACCGCATCGGCCGCAGCCGCGACGTGAACGACGGCCTGTACCATGACTTCGCCGCGCATCTGATCGGCGTGTCCTTCAGCTTCTCCTACTGAGAGGAAGACGCGACCATGAAGCGCTTCCCGACCCTCGTCGCCCTCACCCTCGCCGCCGGCCTGGCCGGCTGCATCGAGGACCAGACGGCGGCAGAGCTCAAGCCCGTCCTTGCCAACAACGGCGGGATCTTCCAGCGGTTCGTCGTCATCGGCACCAGCATCGGCGCCGGCCTGCAGTCCGGCGGCATCAACGACAGCACCCAGCGCCGCGCCTACTCGGTCCTGGTGGCCGAGCAGGCCGGGGCGTCGTTCGCCTATCCAAGCCTCCGTATGCCCGGCTGTCCGCCACCGCTC
>JBJMOZ010000101.1:0-13433 GCA_045803465.1 Gemmatimonadales bacterium
GCCATCGCCGCCGGCGCCGACTACGCCGAGATCGACGTGCAGCGCACCGTGGACGGTGCCGTCGTCGTGCTGCACGACGGCGACCTGATGCGCCTGGGCGGCGACCCCCGCAAGGTGGGCGACATCACGCTCGCCGAGCTCAAGACGGTGGACATCGGCACGCTCAAGGATGCGGCGTTCGCCGGCGAGCACGTGCCGACGCTGCAGGAGGTCATCGACGAGGCGCGCGGGAAGCTCAAGCTCAACATCGAGCTCAAGTACAACCGGCCCGACTCGCTGCTGGTGCCGGAGGTGTTGCGCATCGTGCGCGAGAACGGGTTCGTCGACCAGTCCACGATCACCTCGCTCGACTACGGGGCGCTCGAGGACGTGGAACGCCGGGCCCCCGAGTTCCGCACCGGCATGATCGTCACCAAGTCGGTGGGCGTGCCCGCGAAGCTGCCGGTGGATTTCCTGAGCGTGAACCAGGCGGCGACGAACGCGAAACTGGTCGAGCGCACCCAGCGGCAGGGGAAGGAAGTGCACGTCTGGACGGTCAACACGCGGGACGACATGGTGCGCATGATCGAGCTGGGCGTGGACAACCTGATCACCGACAACCCGGGCGATGCGGTGGCGGTGCGGCAGGAGCGCGCGGCGATGTCGACGGCGGAAAAGATGGCACTGCGCCTGCGTCGGGTGCTCATGCGCTAGGCGCCCTTGCGCCCGCGCGTACCGCCCGTGCAGCATGCAGGGCGTACGCAGGCGCAGGAGCTTCCACGGTGTACCAACCCGACATGAACGAGCGCGAGTGGCACGCTCCCGGCAACTGGCACGGGGGCTGGCTGGGCATCTGTTCCAGCGAGCAGGACTCGCGGCTGCTGGTACCGAAGCGCAATCGCATCTTGGGATGGACGCTCGACTTCGCGCTGAAGGGATCGCGCGCGTGACGGGCGGCACGGCGGCCGGACCGCACGGCGGGCTGGTCGAGGAAGGCGCGTTCGACCGCGCGCTCGCGCGACTTCGGCCGATGGTGCGCGCGTACGGATTCCGCCTCGTGGGCGTGCAAGGGCCGCAGCGCCTGCGGCACGGGTTCGCCGAGTACCACCGCAACGACCAGCGGCTCTGCCTGGTCTGGGAGGCGCGGGCGCAGGCGCTCTGGGTGGAGACGGCGCGCACCTCGGGCTTTCAGATCGTGTCGCGCTGGCAGGATGTGGAGTGGAGCGTGGCGGGAAGGCGGCTGCCGCTGGATTGCGATACGAGTGACGAGCGCATCGATCGGTTGCTGGCGGCGGTGCTGATCTGGCTGGATGCCGGGAGAGTTGGATAGGCTTCGTCCCCCCACCACCGAGACCCCCATGCCCCGTCCCGTCCACTTCGAGATCCACGCCGAGCAGCCCACCCGCGCCATCGCGTTCTACGAAGCACTGTTCGGCTGGACCTTCACGTCGTGGGGCGGAGGCGGCATGCAGTACTGGCTCGTCACCACCGGTCCCGATGGTGAGCCGGGGATCAACGGCGGGCTCATCCAGCGGCAGGGCACGGTCGACGGCACGGCCGTGATCGCCTACGTCTGCACCATCGGCGTGACGAACGTCGACGACACGCTCGCCCGGGGCCTGACCCTGGGTGCCACCGTCGCGCTGCCGAAGATGCCGATTCCCGGGGTCGGCTGGCTCGCATATCTCAAGGACACAGAAGGCAACATCTTCGGTATCACCCATTCAGACACCGACGCGCGGTAGCACCCGGGCGCAGGAACGTGGATGGGATGGGTGGTGAGGTGCGCTCTGGCGCCGCCCCGTGCCGGTGTCACCGCCGCCGCTTGGCACTTTGGTGCCGGCGGTGGCATCATGTGTGGTCGGCCCATCGAGTCTTCCACGAACCACGGGCGGCGAGGAGCGCGCATGAAGTCGATGCTGCAGCCGGAGGTCCGCGACGAGGTGCGGCGCCGCCTCGCCTCCATTCCCGCCGATCGCGTGGCGCGCTGGGGCCGGATGGATGCGGCACAGATGGTGGCCCATCTCGCCAACGCCATGCGCATGTCCCTCGGCGACCTGCCCGTGCGCGAGAAGCGCATCTTCCTGCGATACCCCCCGTTCAAGCAGCTCGTCCTCTACGTGTTCCCGTTTCCAAAGAGCGCCCCCACGGCGCGGGAGCTGATCGATCGCACTCCCGGGGACATCGACGCCGAGCGGCGTGACATCGACGGGCTGATCGAGCGCGTGGCGGCGCGCAGCCTGGACGCGCCGACGCCCGCGCATCCCATCTTCGGACCGCTCACGGTGCGGGAGTGGGGCTTCCTCGGCTACAAGCACTCCGATCATCACCTGCGGCAGTTCGGTGCCTGAACTCGACGGTGCCACGCTCGTGACCTGGGTGCGCGCCGTGCTGCGGCGCGACCTGGGCACGCTCCGTCGCGAGCTCGACCTGTACGCCGACGACGCCGGTCCCTGGCGCGAGGTGCCAGGGCTCGCCAACTGCGGCGGCACGCTGGCCCTGCACCTGGCCGGCAACCTGCGGCATTTCGTGGGCGCGCGGCTGGGCACGAGCGGCTACGTGCGCGATCGCACGGCCGAGTTCGCGGAGCGCGACGTGCCGCGGGCGAAGCTGATCGCGCTGGTCGACGCGGCGACGCACGAGGTGGACGCTGCGCTCTCGACGCTCGACCACCGGCGGCTGATGGCGGAGTTCCCCGACGTCGTGGCCGGCGTGCGCGTCACGACGGGGGACCTGCTGCTGCACCTGATCGCGCACTTCACGTATCACCTGGGCCAGCTGAACGCGCACCGGCGCGTCGTGAGCGGCGACGCGGTGAGCGTCGGCGCCCTGTCCATTCCCGCGCTGGCGACGGCGCATCCGGCCGAGACGCCATGAGCGAGTCACCGGCTCCCGACGCCCTTGGCTGAGCGCGGTGGTCGCCCTTCCGCTCGCGCGCCCGAACGCGCAGACTTAGCGGATCCCTCCCTCCGGAGTCCAGGCGCCGACATGACCACCCGACCGCTCACCGAACGGCTCAACCTCACGGGCCAGCTCCGGGCGCTGATCATGAACGCCCCCAAGGGCTATCGCACGCTGCTCGGCCCCCTGCCGCCGGACATCACGGTCAACACCAAGCCCTCGGGTCGGTACGACTTCGTGCACCTCTTCGTGAACAACCGCGAGGAGCTCGCGACGCTGGGCCCGGCTGCGATCAACGCGGTGAAGCCGATGGCCATCTTCTGGATCTCCTATCCCAAGAAGACGGCGAAGACGGACACCGACATCAGCCGCGACGAGGGCTGGGAAGTCGTCACCGACGCGGGGTTCGAGACCGTGGCGCAGGTGGCGATCGACGACATCTGGTCGGCGCTGCGTTTCCGTCCCGCCGCCGAGGTGGGCAAGCGCCGCTGAGCGATGGCCGTCGGTCGCTGGCAGCGCATTCACGCCGTCGTGCGGCGCATCCCGCGCGGCCGCGTGGCGACGTACGGCCAGGTGGCGGCACTGGCCGGCATGGGCGGCGCGGCCCGGCAGGTGGGCTACGCCCTGCATGCCCTTCCCGCCCACAGCACGGTGCCCTGGCACCGCGTGCTCAATGCCCGCGGCGTGATCAGCCTGCCCGGGGGCACGGGGCTGGAGCAGCGCATGCGGCTCGAGGCCGAGGGCGTCGGGTTCGACGTGCGCGGCCGGGTGAAGCTGGCCAAGGTGCAATGGCACCCGCGCACCTGACATCGTTCGTTCGTACATCACCTCCACGCGTCTCACCTACCAGCTCCGGGGTTGCCAGATGTCCGTGACATCCGACGTTTCGCTCGAACGCAATGCGGCACTGAAGGCGGCGGGCATCGGCCTCGCCGGCCAGCTGGCGATGGTGTTCGGCGGCAACGTGGACGCCGGCATCCAGCAGATGTACCCGACCCTCGGCACCAGCATCGCCGGCATCGCGGGGCTGCTGTATCCGATCTTCCGGCACGGACTCACGACGAAGCAGGCCGCGGGCGGCGGGGCGCTCGCGGGCGGTGGGGGTGCGGTGCTCGGCATCCTGGTGTCCTACCTCCTCGGCGACGTGCCGCTCTCGGTCGTGGCGATCGGCGGCGGCATGTCGGCGGTGGCGGGAGCGATCGGCGGCGTGATCGGCCGGCTGTTCACCGCGAAGACCCCGACCTGACCCTCAGTGCATCGATTCAACCCATCGGAGGCGAGTGTGGCGAAATATCTCACCGAATTCATCGGCACGTTCTTTCTCGTGCTCACCATCGGGCTGACCGTGCTCACCGACGCGCCCATGGCGGCACTCGCCATCGGCGCGTCGCTCATGATCATGGTCTACATGGGTGGGCACATCTCGGGCGGGCACTACAACCCGGCCGTGTCGCTCGCGCTGCTGCTGCGCGGCAAGCTGCCAGGCTCGGAGTTCGTCCCGTACGTGCTGGCGCAGGTTGCCGGCGCGCTCGTGGCTTCGTTCACCGTGTACGCGGTGCTGGGCAAGACGTTCGCGCCGGCGCCGGGAGACGGGGTCGGGACGTTGAGCGTGGTGCTGCTCGAAGCCCTCTACACCTTCGCGCTCGCGCTGGTGGTGCTCAACTGCGCCGCCTCCGAGAAGACGAAGGGCAACTCGTACTATGGCCTCGCCATCGGCTTCACGATCGTGGTGGCTGCATTTGCGAGCGGGGGGCTGTCGGGCGGTGCGTTCAACCCGGCCGTCGGCATCGGGCCGACGATCGTGAACGCACTGCTGGGCGGCGGCACGTGGGGGAACCTGTGGCTGTACATCGTGGGGCCGCTCGCCGGCGGGGCGCTGGCGTCGGTGGTCTTCGGGCTGCAGGAAGACGTGCCGTAGCCCGTTATTGCGTCGTGGCTATCGAGGGCGCTGCGATACGTGGCGCCCACGCGAGGTCGGCCCAGATCGGCTTGTGATCGCTGATCTCGCCGATCTCGCGCACGACGCCGCGGCCGATGGGAATGAAGCCGCGCGCGTAGACATGGTCGAACGACCAGCTGTGGTGGGTGTTGCCGATGCCGTGCGTGGGCCAGGTGAAACCCTGCGCCTCGAACATCTCGCCGAGTCCGCCGGTGTTGAAGTCGCCGGCGACGATGACGTGGTCCTCCGCCTTCAGCGCCTCGAGCAGCATGCGGGCCTGGTCACGCTGGCCCCACGGGAAGATTTCCACGAGGGTGCCGAAGTGCGCCGTGACCACGGTGACCGGCTGGCCGTCGATGCGCACGGTGCCCAGGACCGCGATGCGCTGCGTGCGGAGCTGCCAGGAAGTGTGCGGGAGGATGAGCTTGTGGTCCCGCTCGATCGGCCAACGCGAGAGCAGCGCGTTGCCGAAGTTGCGATCGGACTTCGGGTGCAGCGTGGCCGGATAGTAGACGTAGTGCATCTCCAGCGCCGTCGCGATCCGGGCCGCGGACGCCTCGTCCATCTCCTGCAGCATGAGCAGGTCGGCGGAGGCGAGGTTGGGGTCGGACTGCAGGAGCCCGATGGCCTCGTCGGTGTGGCGCGCCCAGGCGATGTTGAACGACGCCACACGGATGCGACCGGGCCGGGCCGCGGCGCGGGCCGGCTCGGCGCGCATGGCGGAAGCCGGCGCGAGCGCCGCCGTGGGACTGCCGCTGAAGCGCGGTCCGACGGGATCGGTATAGTTCAGGCCGTGGGCGCACGCGCCGAGCGTGGGCAGGAGGAGCGAGATGGCGAGCGGTCGAAAGCGCATAGTCCGGAAACGTAGCACCCCCCCGAAGCCTTCCCTCGACGCCTCCGATATCGCGCTCAGCGCTCCTGTGCCCGGCGCTCCGGCCGACGCCATGGACGCCGAAGCTCCAGCACCCAGTTGGATCTCGCACGCCACCACGCTGGTGCACGCGACCGCCCTCGTACGCCCCGCGCGGCTGCGGGGCGCCAAGGTGACGGTGCGACGGCCCGACGTCTCACGCGTCGATGCGCACGACGGGATGGATCAAGCGTGTCCCTGAGAGCCGATCTCCTCCTCGGAGGGCTCGAGACTGCGATGCCGGGCGATGACCTGGTCGCGAATCGTCTGGTACGTCGCTTCGGAGATGATGCCGCGACGCAGCAGGTCGAGCTTGGCGCGGTACGGGCGCCCCTGCACGATGGCCTCGGCGTGCACCGGGCCCACCCCGGGGAGGGTGGCGAGCACTTCCTGCGAGGCGGAGTTGATATCGATCAGGCCGTCGGCGCTCTCGGCGTCGAGGTCGGGGTCGTTCGTGAAGTCGAAGTCATCGTCGTCGTCCATCGCCGGCGCGGAACGCACCCGCGTGCGCAGCAGCAGGGGGACGAGGGCGAGGAGCAGGACGAACCGGAGCAAGCCGCGTGCAGTCATCAGAGCCTCGGCGAAAAATAGAGGAACTTCGGGGGATATACCCCGTGACGGTGCCACGTGCCGCGCTTGCCCGGCGCGGGAAGCGATTGGCGTGGCTCACCATCGGCTGGAACAGCCTCGAGGCGGTGATTGCGCTCGTGGCCGGTGCCATCGCGGGAAGCGTGGCGCTCACCGGGTTCGGCGTGGACAGCCTGATCGAGCTCACCGCGGGCGGCGCCGCGATGTGGCGGCTGCATCAGGATGCGGAGCCCGTCGCGCGCGAACGCGCCGAGTTGCTCACGCGACGCGTGGTGGGTGTCGCGTTCCTCGCGCTCGCGCTGTACGTGGCGTGGGAGGCCATCGATACGCTCCGCACCCGGCACGTGCCCGACGTGAGCGTGACCGGCATGGTGCTCGCCGCGCTTTCGCTCCTCGTCATGCCGATCCTCGCCCGCGCGAAACGCGGCGTGGCCACGGGCCTCTCGAGCCGGGCGCTGGCATCGGAGGCGATGCAGACGGACGTCTGCGCGTGGCTGTCGGCGATCCTGCTGGGTGGATTGCTGCTGCGCGCGACGCTCGGATGGTGGTGGGCCGACCCGGTGGCGGCGCTGGCGATGGTGCCGTTGTTGGTGCGGGAAGGGGTGGAGGGGGTACGGGGAAGGGAGACGTGCGGGTGCGGGGATGCGTGCGAGGTCGAGGCGACGCATCTCGACTGACCCGTCTCCCACGCCCAACCTGCGAGGCTGCCGCATGTCACTCGCTCTCTCCTCTCCCGCCTTCGCGCACGAAGGCCCCATTCCCTCCGCCTTCACCTGCGAGGGCCGTGATCGTTCGCCGGCGCTGCAGTGGAGCGGCGTGCCGCCCAACGCGAAGAGCCTGGCACTCATCGTCGACGATCCCGATGCGCCCGATCCGAAGGCGCCGAAGACGACCTACGTGCACTGGGTGCTCTACAACATCCCGGGCGGTGCCATCGGGCTGCCGGAAGGGATCGAGGGCAGCGACCTGCCGGCCGGGACGCGGGAAGGGATCAACGACTGGAAGCGCGCCGGCTACGGCGGGCCGTGTCCACCCATCGGGCGACACCGGTACTTCTTCAAGCTGTACGCGCTCGACGTCGCGCTCCCGGACCTCGGCCCCGCCACCAAGCCCGATCTCGAGGCGGCGATGAAGGGCCACGTACTGGCCGAGGCGACGCTGATGGGCACGTATGAAAAGGAGCAGGCCACGTCGTGAGGTGAATTCCGGGGCGATGCGTGTAATTTCCGCCCCGATGCTTCTCGCCCTCCTGCTTGCCGTCGCCGTCCAGCAGTCGCCCGTCGCCACCGTGGCGATGTGCGTCGGCGAGCCCCAGCCGCGGCCCGCGGTGGACGGCGCCCAGCTCATGCGGGACGTGCGGGCCCTCGCCGCCGACTCGATGGAAGGCCGCGAGGTCGGAAGCCGGGGCGGGGAACGGGCGCGGCGCTACCTGCTTCACCGCATCCGCGGCCTTGGCCTCGATTCCCTGGGCAGCATGGTGAAGCCGTTCGACGCCGGCCGGCAGGGCGACGCCGTGGTGAAGGGCGCCAACGTGGTGGCGCTCGTGAAGGGCACGGTCGATCCCGCCAACCATCTCGTCATCACGGCGCACTACGACCACGAAGGCGTGCGTCGCGGCGAGATCTACAACGGCGCCGACGACAATGCCTCGGGCGTCGCGGGACTGCTCGCCATCGCCGAGCACCTGAAGCGCCATCCCCCGCGACATTCCGTGTTGCTCGTCTGGCTCGACGGGGAGGAGCGCGGACTCCTCGGTGCGACGGCGTTCCTGCAGGCGCCGCCCGTGCCGCGGGAGGCGATGGCGGTGAACGTGAACCTCGACATGGTGGGCCGGAACGACAAAGGCCGGCTGTTCGCGGTCGGTCCCCTCAAGCGGCCGGTGCTGACGTCGTACGTGCGGGCGGCCGCGTGTCGCACGCCCGTGCCGCTGATGCTGGGGCACGACAAGGGATGGTCCGCGTCGGAGGACTGGACCAACCAGTCGGACCAGGGCGTGTTCGACCAGGCGGGGATTCCCTTCGTGTACCTGGGCGTGGAGGATCACGAGGACTACCATCGCCCCACCGACGACCCCGAGCGCCTCCAGCCGAAATTCTTTGCCGGCGCGGTGCAGGCCGCGATCGCGCTGGTGGACGAACTCGACGCCGACCTCGCCCCGCTGCGCCGCTGACGATGCACGAGCCCGAGCTCCTCGGCGTGCTCGACGCACTCGCCTTCTCGGCCGACCGTCACCGGCACCAGAAGCGGAAGGGCAAGCTCGCCTCGCCCTACATCAACCACCCCATCGACGTGGCGCTCATCATCGCGCGTGACGGCGGCGTGACGACGGCCCCGGTGCTGACGGCGGCACTGCTGCACGACACCATCGAGGACACCGATACCACCGCCGCCGAGATCGCCGAACGGTTCGGCCCGGAAGTGGCGGGCATCGTGCTCGAGGTGAGCGACGATCCCACGCTCGCGAAGGCGGAGCAGCGCCGGCGGCAGGAGTCGGGCGCCGCGGACCTGTCGTACGGCGCCAAGGTGGTCCGCATCGCCGACAAGATCTCCAACGTGCGCGACCTCGTCGACGACCCGCCGAGCACGTGGGGCGTGCGGCTCAGGCGGGACTACCTCGAGTGGACGAAGCGCGTCGTGGATCGCTGTCGCGGCACCAACGAGGGACTCGAGCGCGCCTACGACGCTGTGTACGCTCGCGCGCGCAGCGTCCACGACTCGCTCGCGCTCGACGTGCTTCGCTCCGGCCGTCCCGACGAATCCTTTCCCTGACCCATCGGAGCTTCCCGCCATGCCGAACATCCGTCCCACCAGCGACGAACATGCGCCGTACTATGGCGCCTACGTCGCCCAGGTCCCCGATGGCGACGTGATCGCGACACTCGCCGAGCAGATCGAGGAGACGCTCGCGATGCTGCGGCCGCTCAGCGAGGAGCAGGCGCAGTTTCGCTACGCGCCCGACAAGTGGAGCGTCAAGGAGATCCTGACGCACCTGACCGACGCGGAACGCGTGTTCACGTACCGCGCGCTTTCGTTCGCGCGCGGGGCCACCGACTCACTGCCGTCGTTCGACGAGAATGCCTGGGCGCCGATGGCGGAAGCGGACAACGTCCCGCTCGACGAGCTGCTCGACGAGTTCGCCGCCGTGCGCTCGGCGACGGTGTCGCTGCTCGCGCACCTGCCGCGCGACGCCTGGAGCCGGCGCGGGATCGCGAGCGGGAAGGGCGTGACGGTGCGGGCGCTCGCCTGGATCACGGCCGGACACGAGCGCCATCACCGTCGGGTGCTGCAGGAGCGCTACCTGGCGAAGTAGGCGTTACTCACGCGATCGCGAGGACTTCGAGGTACTCGGTGTCCACCCGCGTCGTGCCGTCGGTGGCCAGGTTCTTCGTCGTCCACATCTGCTCGAGCTCGCGCGTGAACGCCACCCGGTCGTCGGGCTCGAGCGCCGCGAAGGTGCGCACCGTCGGGCCGTAGTAGGACCGGAAGAGCTCCACCACGCCGGCCGGCGAGTACGGAAAGCGGAAGGTGATCGGCCGCCGGGCGAAGGTGATCGACTTCACGCCAGCGAGCCGCTCCCGCACCGCCTCCTCGTCACCCCACAGCAGCGTGCTCGGTACGCCTGAAGGCGCCGGCACCCGCGCCACGTGGGCGCGCAGCATCGCGCCGATGAAGCCGTCCCGCGCCCAGTTCGCCATCACGATGCGTCCACCCGGGCGCGCCACGCGCCGCAGCTCGGCGGCCACCAGCTCCGGCCTCGGGGCGAACATCGCGCCGAACATGCTCACCACCGTGTCGAACGCGGCGTCGGGGTAGGGCAGCTCCTCCGCGTTCCCCTCGTCGAACCAGATCTCGAGCTTCTCGGCGCTCGCGAGCTCGCGCGCGGTGACGAGGAGGTTGGGCGCGATGTCCACCCCGGTCACCGCCGCGCCGGCGCGCGCGGCGGGCAGGGCCAGGTTGCCGGTGCCGCAGCCGACGTCGAGGACGCGATCGTTCGCGGTCAGTTGCAGCCGGTCGATGAAGGCGACCGCGCCGTCGGTGTAGCCGCGCGCGATGCGGTCGAAGTCGCCCGAGGTCCAGACGGCGCGGGTGCGCGCCACGAGCGGATCGTCGCTGGGGACCTGAGCGGGAACCGGCCGCAGGCGGCCAGTGGTGGTACCGTCGAGGCAGATAGCGTCTGAGGCGCCGGTCATGAAAGACTCCGGGTCGAGCGTGAATGTGTGGTGCTCGATGCACGACAGCATTCTACGCCTCCCCGGCGAGGTCCGGAATGACCCAGCGTCCCCGTTTCTTGCCGCAGCGTACGGCGGGGCGCAGATTGCTGCTCGTGCGGCCCGCGCCTGGCCTTCGCAGGAGGAGAGATGGATACGCTGTCCGACGTGCTGCGCGTAGTGCGCCTCGATGGCGCGTACTTCTATTCGGTCGAGGCCACCGAGCCGTGGAGCGTCCACTCGGTGGGCGCGAAGGAGCTCATGCCCCGGCTGCTGCCGCACGCCGAGCATCTCATCTGCTACCACATCCTCACCGAGGGACGTTGCTGGGCCGGCGTCCTGGGCGAGGAGCAGGTGGAGATGCGTCCGGGCGACGTCGTCGTGTTTCCCCACGGCGACGCGCACCTCATGTCGAGCACGCCCGGACTCGATGGGGAGCCGGAGTACGGCACCACCCCGGAGCGTTATCCGCATACCGTCATCCTTGGCAACGGCGGCCAGGCCGCGACGACGTTCGTCTGCGGCTTCCTGGGCTGCGACCTGCGGCCGTTCAACCCGCTGCTCGGCACGCTGCCGCGCCGGATGCTCGTGCGCGGGCTGTCGCAGGGCTGGCTGTCGCTCTTCGCGCGCCAGGTGGTGGAGGAGTCGCGCGCCGACCGCGCCGGCGCCGACTGCGTGCTGACGAAGCTCGCGGAGCTGATGTTCATCGAGGTGCTGCGGCGGCATCTCGAGTCGCTCGGTCCCGAGCAGACGGGCTGGCTCGCCGGCCTGCGTGACCAGATGGTGGGAAGGGCGCTGGGATTGCTGCACCAGCGTCCGGCACATGCCTGGACGCTCGACGAGCTGGCGCGCGAGGTGGCATCGTCGCGCTCCAAGTTCGCCGAGCGGTTCACGTGGCTCGTGGGCGAGCCGCCGATGCAGTACCTCGCCAAGTGGCGCATGCAGCTCGCGGCCAACCATCTCGCGCAAGGCAGCGAGAAGGTGGCCGCGGTGGGCTCGCGCGTGGGTTACGAGTCGGAGGCGGCGTTCAGCCGGGCGTTCAAGAAGGCGACCGGCGTGTCGCCGGCGGCGTGGCGGCAGGCCCGGCTCGCGATCAAGCCAGGTGCATTCTCGCCAGCAGCGCCGTGAAGCGCGGGTGGCCGCGCAGGGGGCGGAAGAGGAACGAGCCCTTGATGCTGAAGAGCGCGCCGGATCGTTCCTCGTATGCCTGCTCGAGGAGGTCCATGGCGCGGTCGTGCTCGCCGAGCCCGGTGAGCACGTAGGCCAAGCTGTAGCTCGACACGGCGTGTTGCGCGGCCATGTCCTCGAGGCGACGCAGGATGGCACGCGCGTCGTCGGTGCGACCGGCGAGCGCATAGGCCTGGCCAAGCTGGCCCAGGAAGGCGGGATCGTCCTCGCTCACCGCGACCGCTCGTTCGAGCTCCACGATGCCGCCCTCCACGTCGCCCTGCAACAGCAGCGCCCAGCCAAGACCGGAGTGTCCGCGCGGGAACTCCGGATCGAAGCCGATCGCGACGCGAGCCACCTCCGCGGCTTCAGGGTAGCGACCCGCGCGCAGCAGTGCCGACGCCAGGTCGGAGCGATGCGCCAGCGGGTCGAGCTCGCGTGCGCGACGCAGGAGCTCGATCGCCTCGTCGTGTCGCTCCAGCGACCAGCAGAGCCAGCCGTAGTGGCACTGCGCGTCGGCATCGTTCGGGTTGAGCTGCAGCGCCAGCTTGAACGACCCCTCCGCACCCTCCCAGTCGTAGTCGTAGATCATCCGCACGAGCCCCATCACTTCGTGCGCCTCGGCGAGGCCGGGATCCAGCGTCAGCGCACGGGTGGCGGCTTCCCTCGCCTTGGTGATCGCGACGTCCGCGAAGCTCACGATCTGGACCGTCATGGCCTCGCAGTACGTCCGCGCAAGGCCGGCCCACGCCTGGGCGTACTGCGGATCGAGCGTCAGGGCTTCCTCGTAGCACGCGATGGCCTGCAGCACGGCTGGCTCGGTGTACTGCGTGAACCACTGACGAGCCCGCAGGACGAGCTGGTAGGCGCGGACATCCCGCGTGGGCTGTGCCTGCACGCGTCGCTGCTCGTCGCGCGACAGCTCGGCCTTGAGCGCGCCGGCGATCTGCAGCGCCACGTCCGACTGGATCTGGAAGATGTCGGTGAGTTGCCGATCATACGTCTCCGCCCACAGCTGGCGCTCGGTGTCGGCATCGATGAGCTGCGCCACGATGCGCACGCGCTCGCCCGCCTGGCGCACGCTGCCCTCGAGCAGCGTCGTCACGCCCAGGCGCGTGGCCACCTGCCGCCGGTCGAGCGTGTTGTCGCGAAACTGCATCGCCGACGTGCGTGAGATGACCTTGAGCGCACGGATCTTGGAAAGTTGGGCGATGACGTCTTCCGTGATCCCATCGGCGAACATCGAGCCCGACGCCTCCGTGCTCATGCTCTGGAACGGCAGCACCGCCACCGACGCCTCGTGCTCCGTGGCAGCCACCGGGGCCACGAGCGCATCGGCGAATTCACCGCACGAGGCGAACCGGTCGGCCGGCGCGGGCGACAGGGCGCGGCGGATCGCCAGCTCGACGGCCGCCGAAACCGTGGGACGCACACGGCGCACCGACGGCACGTCGCCCGAGAAGCGCTTGGCGATGATGGCCTGCGCGGTGGGGCCGGTGAACGGCGGCTCGCCCGCCAGCAGCTCGTACAGCACGCACGCGAGACTGTAGACGTCGCTGCGCGCATCGAGGTGCGTCTCGCCCACCGCCTGCTCGGGACTCATGTAGGCCGGCGTGCCCACCGCCCTGCCCACCGAGGTGAGCCGTGCGTTCCGATCGTCCGCCGGCCTGACGGCGATGCCGAAGTCGGCCACCATGGCCTCGCCCTCGTGCAGCAGGATGTTCTCGGGCTTGATGTCGCG
>JBJMOZ010000113.1:0-2621 GCA_045803465.1 Gemmatimonadales bacterium
CAGCACCTGATCACCCTGGGCGCGTGGTCGGACCAGGAACACCAGCAGGTGCAGCTCGAACTGGAAGCCGAAGTGGCCGCGGCGCAGAAGGAAGCCGAGAGCCACGGCACGCTGCTCGATGGCCACATCCCGAGCGCGGCCACGATGTTCGACGACGTCTACGCCGAGATGCCGCCGCACCTGCGCCGGCAGAGACAGGAGATGGGGGTTTGAACATGCTGACGAAGACGAAGGAAGCCCAGGTCGCCAGCGCGGCGGGCGAGACGAAGCCGATGACCATGATCCAGGCGCTGCGCAGCGCCATGGACGTGATGATGGAGCGCGACGACAACGTCGTGGTGTTCGGCGAGGACGTCGGCTATTTCGGCGGCGTGTTCCGCGTCACCGAGGGCCTGCAGGCCAAGTACGGCAAGTCGCGCTGCTTCGACACGCCGATCAACGAGGGCGGCATCGTGGGCGTGGCGGTGGGGATGGGCGCGTACGGGCTTCGGCCCGTGGCCGAGATCCAGTTCGCCGACTATTTCTATCCCGCTTCCGACCAGCTGGTGTCGGAGGCGGCGCGCCTGCGCTACCGCTCGGCTGGCGACTTCACCTGCCCCATCACCGTGCGCATGCCCTGCGGCGGCGGCATCTACGGGGGGCAGACGCACAGCCAGAGCCCGGAGTCGCTATTCACGCACGTGTGCGGGCTGCGCACCGTGCTGCCCTCGAACCCCTACGACGCGAAGGGGCTGCTGATCTCGGCGATCGAGAACGACGACCCGGTGATCTTCCTCGAGCCCAAGCGCATCTACAACGGGCCCTTCGACGGCCACCACGACAAGCCGGTGGTGCCATGGTCGAAGCATCCCTTCGGCGAGGTGCCCGAGGGTTACTACACGGTGCCGCTCGAATCCGCGAAAGTCTTCAGGCCGGGCAAGGACGTGACCGTCATCGCCTACGGGACGATGGTGTGGGTAACCGAAGCGGCCGCGAACGAGACCGGCGTGGACGCCGAGATCATCGACCTGCGCAGCATCTGGCCCATGGACCTGGACACGATCCTCGACTCGGTGAAGAAGACGCGGCGCTGCGTGATCGTCCACGAGGCCACGAAGACCAGCGGGTTCGGCGCGGAGCTGATGGCGCTGGTGCAGGAGAACTGCTTCTACGACCTCGAGGCCCCGATCGAGCGCGTCACCGGCTGGGACACCCCCTACCCGCACGCGCAGGAGTGGGCCTACTTCCCCGGCCCCAAGCGCATCGGCGAGGCGTTCAAGCGCGTGATGGAGGCTGCCTAGTGGGCCAGTACGTGATCAAGATGCCCGACATCGGCGAGGGCATCGCCGAGGTCGAGCTGGTGCACTGGTACGTGAAGCCCGGCGACGTCGTGACCGAGGAGCAGGTCCTCGCCGACGTGATGACCGACAAGGCGAACGTCGAGATCCCCTCGAACGTGGCCGGCAAGGTGATCACGCTGACCGGGAAGCCCGGCGACGTGATCGCCGTGGGATCGGAGATCATCCGGCTGGAGGTCGAGGGCAAGGGGAACGTGGCGCAGGGCGCGAAGTCCGAAATTGGACCCAGGGCCACCGCTTCGGAAGCAGTGCCCGAAGTGACGAAGGCGCCACCGCCCCCTGCGACGGTCGCGGAGATTCGCCCCGCACCGCCGCCGCCTCCTCCGCCCTTGCGTGCGGTGCCAACTTCTCCTGCCCCGGTGGCCAGCATCGCCTCGAGCAACGATCGCCCTCTCGCCGCACCGGCCGTCCGCCGCCGCGCGCGCGAGCTCGGCATCGACCTGGCCGGCGTTGCCGGCTCGGGCCCCGAGGGACGCGTCACCCAGGACGATCTCGAGGCCCACATGTCCGGGCGCGGCGCATCGCTGCGCTTCAACGTCCCCGCGGGCGGGAAGCTCGGGACCCAGCGCACGAGCGAGGAAGCGGTCCCGGTGATCGGGCTACGCCGCAAGATCGCCGAGAAGATGCAGGAAGCGAAGCGGCGCATTCCGCACTTCGCGTACGTGGAGGAACTCGACGTCACCGAGCTCGAGGCCCTGCGCGCCCAGCTCAACAGGAAGTACCGCTCCGAGCGCGGGCACCTCACGATGCTCCCGTTCCTCATGCGCGCGATCGTGCGCACGGTGCCCGACTACACCGAGATCAACGCGCGCTACGACGACGACGGCGGGTCGCTCACCAAGTACGGCGCGGTGCACATCGGCATCGCGGCCCAGACACCCGCCGGCCTCATGGTGCCGGTGGTGCGCAACGCCGAGGCGCGGGACCTGTGGTCGTGCGCCGCCGAAGTGGCGCGACTCGCCGAGGCCGCGCGCACCGGCAAGGCGTCACGCGAGGAGCTCATGGGCTCGACCATTACGATCACGAGCCTTGGCCCCCTGGGCGGCATCGTGACGACACCGGTGATCAACTATCCCGAGGTCGCGATCGTCGGCGTGAACAAGGTGGTCGAGCGCCCGATGATCCGCGGCGGCGCCGTGGTGCCGCGGCTGATGATGAACCTCTCGTCGTCCTTCGATCACCGGTTCGTCGATGGCTTCGATGCCGCATCGATGATCCAGTCGCTCAAGGACCTGCTGGAACAGCCAGCCACCATCTTCATCGACTGAGGGAGCCGGGTCGGTG
>JBJMOZ010000331.1:0-4257 GCA_045803465.1 Gemmatimonadales bacterium
CACCAGCAGGAGCACGTCGTCGGCGAGCGTGCCGTCGAGGCGCTGCGCCGCCAGGGCACGCTGCAGCGCGAGCACGTCGCCGTAGCGGCGCCGGCCCAGATCGGACACGAGGAGCTTCGGGGTCACGGTCGGCGCAGCAGCAGCCAGAGCGCGGCGGGCAGGGCGAGGGCGGTGAGCACGAGGAGGCCGATCCGGCCGGCCAGTTCATGCAGCGGTGCCGCGAGCATGGCGGCGAGCACGGTGCCGAGTCCGGCCGCCATCGCGAGCGCGGCGCGGCGGAATGGCGACTGTCGCGGATCGGAGCGGAGCCAGGTCACCAGGCACGCCAGGCAGATCGCGCCGAACGGGCCCCACAGCAGTAATGGACGCGCCGGCCCGGCCAGCGTGGGCTGGTCGGAGGCCGGCGCGTCCTTCAGGATGTCCCGCACGCCCGCGAGCACGAGCGCCACCAGTCCGGCGCCAAGCGCGGTGCCGCCCAGGACGGCGCGAGCCGCGCTCGCGGCGGTCGGGGCGGGGGCGGTCACCTCAGATGTGCAGCGCGCGCCCCATCGAGTCGAGCGCCGCCTCCGCGATCGCCTCCGACAGGGTGGGGTGGGCGTGCACGGCGAGATCGATCTCCTCGACGGTGTACTCGTTCTCGCGCGCCACGGCGAGCTCGTGGATCATCTCCGAGGCGTGCCCCGAGACGATGTGCGCGCCAAGGACCTCGCCGTACTTCTTGTCACGGATGATCTTGACGAGGCCGTCGGTCTCGTTGGTGGCGCGGGCGCGGCCGTTGGCGCTGAACGGAAAGCGCCCCACCTGGTAGTCGAGTTTCTGCTCCTTGCACTGCTCCTCGGTCAGGCCGATGCTCGCGACCTCGGGATGGCAATACGTCACGCTCGGGATGTTGTCGTAGCGGATCGGATGCGGCGTGTGGCCCGCGAGCACCTCGGCCACGTACGTGCCCTCGCGGCTGCCCTTGTGCGCGAGCATCGGCGGCCCGGCCACGTCACCAATGGCGTAGTAGCCGGGCACCGAGGTCTGCAGCGTCTTGTAGTCCACCTTGATGAAGCCGCGGTCGGTGAGCGCGATGCCGACTTCCTTCAGGCCCAGGTCCTCGGTGTTCACGGCGCGACCGGCGGCCATGAGCACCTTCTCGGCCTCCACGGTCTCCGTCTTGCCGCCCACCTCGAGCGTGAGCGTGACGCCATCCTGCTTCACGTCGGCCTTGACCACCTTGGCGCCGGCGTGCACGGCGATGCCGCGCTTGCGGAAGCTCTTCGCCACCACGTCGCTCGCCTCGGCGTCCTCGATGGGGAGGATGCGCGGCAGCGCTTCGATGAGCGTCACCTTCGTGCCGAAGGCATTGAAGATGTCGGCGAACTCGGTGCCCACGGCACCGGCGCCGATGACGGCCATCGTCTTCGGCGCGCTCTCGAGGAACAACGCCTCGTCGGAGCTGATCACGGTGGTCTTGTTGATCTCGAGCCCGAGCGCCGCGATGCCCTTCACGCGAGAGCCGGAAGCGATCACGATGCCCTTCTTCGCCTCGTGCACGTCGTTGCCGACCTTCACCTTCCTCCCCGCCTGCAGCACGCCGCGGCCCTTGATGACCGAGACCTTGTGCTTCTTCATCAGGAACTCGACGCCCTTCGAGTTCTGCTCCGACACCCTCCGCGAGCGCTTCATCGCCACGCCATAGTTGGTCTTCACCGGCCCGGTCTCGATGCCGAGATCCTTCGCCTGGTGGGCGATGAGGTTGGCGGTGTTGGCACTGTGGAGCAGCGCCTTCGTCGGGATGCAGCCGATGTTGACGCACACGCCGCCGAGCTTGTCCTGCTCCACCACCGCGGTGGAGAGCCCGAGCTGGGCGGAGCGGATCGCGGCCACGTAGCCCGCCGGGCCACCGCCGAGGATGATGACGTCGAACGAAGCCAAGGGAGTCTCGTGGAGTGAGGGGTTACCAGACCAGCGCGAGCGGATTCTCGAGCATCCGCACGAGGGTGCGCAGGAAGGCGGCGCCGGTCGCGCCGTCGATCACGCGGTGGTCGCAGGACATGGTCAGTCGCAGCTGTCGCCGCACCGCGGGCTGGCCCTCGTGCGCCACCACCTTGTCGGCGATGCGCCCGACGGCCAGGATGCCTGCCTCGGGCGCGTTGATGATCGCGGTGAACTCGTCGATGTCGAACATGCCGAGGTTGGACACGGAGAACGTGCCGCCGGTGTACTCCTCGGGCGCCAGCTTCCGCGTGCGGGCCCGCTCGGCGAGGTCGCGTGCCTCGGCGCCGATCTCACGCAACGTCTTGCGGTCGGCGTGCCGGATGACGGGCGTGATGAGCCCGTCCTCGATGGCCACCGCCATGCTGAGGTGCACGTCGTTCCAGTAGCGGATCCGGTCGTCCTGCCACCACGCGTTGCACGCCGGGTGCAGCCGCAGCGCGGCCGCCGTGGCCTTCAGGATGATGTCGTTGAACGACACCTTCCCCTCGCCGAGCGCATTGAGCGCCTCCCGCGCTTCGGCGGCCCGCTCCATGTCGGCTTCGGCGGTGAGGTAGAACGTCGGCACCGGGCCGATGGACTGCGCGAGGCGCTTGGCGATCGTCTTCCGCATCTGCGAGAGCGGTACGTCGGCGAAGCTCTCGCCAACGGGCACGAGCGACGGGCGGGGTGCCGCGCCCGCTCGAGCGGCGGCTGGTGCCGGAGCAGGCGTCGACGGGGCGGGCCGCGCCGGAGCACCGGCGCCGGACCTGGCGCCTTCCACGTCCCGCAGCACGATGCGACCCTCGGGGCCCGTGCCCGTCACCGCGCCAAGGTCGAGTCCGCGCTCCGCCGCGAGTTTCCGCGCGAGCGGCGACGCCTTCACGCGCCCGCCATCGTGCGTCGGTGCCGGAGCGGCCGCGACGCCTGTCGCGGGCATCACCACCTCGCCGTGGCCTTCGGTGGCGGCCGCGGCCGGTGGGGCGGGCGGCATCGACGTGGGACGCGGCTCCTCGGGCACGGGCTGCGTGCCTTGCGTGTCCTTCGGGGTGGGCGCCGCCGGGGCAGGCGCCGCGGAAGGGGCGCCGCCGTTCACGGCCTCGCCCGGCTGGCCGATCCAGGCCACCGGGTTGCCGACCGGCACCGTGGTACCGGGCGCCACGGCGTGCTGCAGCAGCGAGCCCGCCGCGCGCGCCACGAGCTCCATGACGGCCTTGTCGGTCTCCACCTCGGCGAGCACGTCGCCGACGGCGACGACATCGCCAGGCTGCTTCTTCCATTCGACGAGGCGCCCCTCCTCCATTGTCGGGGAGAGCGCCTCCATCACGACGGTCGTGGCCATAGCCCTGCGACTACTCCAGGTAGAGCACCTTGCGCACCGCCGACACCACCTTCGGCGGATCGGCCTTCGCGGCCTTCTCGAGGTGCTTGTTGTACGGCATCGGGACATCCGCGCCGGTGACTCGGAGCACGGGCGCGTCGAGCTCGTCGAAGATCTCGCGCTGGATGATGTCCACCACCTGCGCGCCCACGCCCGCGAACGACCAGCCTTCCTCCACCACCACGCACCGGTGCGTCTTCGCCACCGAGGTCACCACCGTGTCCACGTCGAGCGGGCGGATGGTGCGCAGGTCCACCACTTCCGCCTCCACGCCCTCGGCCGCGAGCAGCTCCGCCGCCTTCAGCGCCACCGACACCGACTTCGAATGGCAGATGAGGGTGACGTCGCCGCCCTCGCGCTTGATGTCGGCCTTGCCGAGGGGAATGACGTGCTCGCCCTCCGGGACCTCGCCCTTCACGTTGTAGAGCATCTCGCCTTCGATGAATACGACCGGGTTGTCGTCCCGGATCGCGCTCTTGAGCAGCCCCTTGGCGTCGGCGGGCGTGGAGGGCACCGCGACCAGGAGCCCCGGCACGTGCAGGTAGAGGGCCTCGAAGGAGTGCGAGTGCGTCGGCCCGAGCTGGTGGCCGGCGCCCTGGGGCATGCGCACGACGAGCGGCACGGCGACCTGGCCGCCGAACATGTAGCGGATGTGCGCGGCGTGGTTGACGATCTGGTCCATCGCCAGCAGCGAGAAGTTGATCGTCATCAGCTCGACGACGGGCCGCAGGCCGGCCATCGCCGCGCCGACCCCCATCCCGACGATGGTGTTCTCGCTGATGGGCGTGTCGCGGACGCGCGCCTCGCCGAACTCCTCCAGCAGGCCCGCCGTGACCTTGAAGGCGCCGTTGAAGACGCCGATGTCCTCGCCCATCAGCAGGACGCGCTCGTCGCGGCGCATCTCCTCGCGCAGGGCC
>JBJMOZ010000375.1:0-6398 GCA_045803465.1 Gemmatimonadales bacterium
CCGCGGACACGACGCGCCGCTTCCTCGCGGCACAGCCGATTCCGCCTGACGAGTACCAGGTGGGGCTCCTGACGCTGCACGCCACGGCGACGGGCCCCATCACCTACCGCCTCGCGCTGCAGCGGGATGACAGCACCGGCATCGTGTTCGAGCGCCAGCCGCTCGCCGTGCCGCCCGTGGCCCCGGGCAGCCTCGCCCTCAGCGACCTCGTGCTCGGCCGGCGTGGTGCCAACGTGCGGTGGCAGCCCACGGCCACCGATACGGTGTTCATGAACCCGGTCGGCACGTTCCGCCGCAACGAAACGCTCGAGATCTACTACGAAGTGCTCGCCGCAACGGCGGGCGAGCAGCACAACACCGAGCTCACCGTGCGGAAGGGCGCCGGCCACGGGCTCGAGTACCAGCTCGGCAAGTCGGGTGCGGGCGGGTCGCAGCTCTCGATCAAGTTCTCCGAGGTCGCCCCGGCGGGGCGCTGGCGCGTGCAGCGCAGCGTGAACCTCGATCGCCTCAAGCCCGGGGAGTACACGCTCGAGGTGGTCGTCAACGCCGGCAACGGCGCGCGCGTGGTGCGCCGCCGGGCCTTCCGCATCGTCGAGTAGCGTCCGGCGGCCATGGCTGGCCGTCTGTGGCGGCTGCTTCTCTCGTGCGCGCTGCTGACCAGCGGCGCGGCCTACGCGCACGCCCAGGGCCCCGACGCGGTGCAGCGGCTCATGGCGGTGCGCACGCACCTCGCCGCGGACGCCGATTCGCTCGCGCTGCGCCGACGCGAGGCGCAGCTCATCGAGCTTGCCAAGACGCGTCGCGACAGCACGCTCCTCCATCTCGAGCTTGGGCTCGTGGCGCTGCGTCTGGGCGAGGTGGGCGGCCGTCGCCATTTCGAGGACGCGGCATCGGAGTTCGAGTGGGCCGCCGAGCTCGCGCCCTCGTGGCCGATGCCATGGTGGGGCCTAGCACTCGCGGAAGAGGGGCTGGGCGACTCGCGCGTCTCGCCGGTGGCCGGCATCCAGGCGATGCTGGGGAAGGACAAGGGCAGTCGCGCCGCCGCGGCGCTGCACCAGGCGCTGCGGCTCGAGCCGTCGTTCGCGCCGGCGCTGGTCGATCTCGCGCGCATCACCGAGGCGCAACGCGTCAACGTCCGTCTCGACGAGACCGTCTCGGCGTTTCGGCTGGCCGGCAGCGGCGGGCCCACCGATCGCGCCGACGTGCAGTTGGCGCGCGGACGCATCGAGCGGCTTGGCGGTTCGCCCGATTCGGCGCTGGTGGCCTTCCGGCGCTATGCCGCCCTGGGCGGCGTACCGGGCCTGGCGCAGCTCGAGGAGGCGCGGACGTTGTTCGTGCTCGACTCGCTCTCGGGCTCGGTGCCGTATTTCGCGGGCGCGGCGAGCGAGGACACGGCGGCGGTGCGACGCTACGGGGACGACGTGCGCCCCATCGCGTCCGACAGCGAGATGACGGCCCTCGCCGCCGCACGCGGCCGGGGGCGCGTCAACGTGCTGCGCCAGTTCTGGTTCCTCCGCGACCGCGCCGACCTGCGCAGCGACGGCGAACGACTGCGCGAGCACTACCGGCGACTGCACGTGGCCCGGCAACGCTTCCGCCTCGCCGAGGCGAAACGGCGATACGACACCGACGAGCGCTACCGCTCGGGTAGTCGCGAGTTCGACGACCGCGGCATCATCTTCATCCGCCACGGTGCGCCCGACGACTCGGTGCGCTACGTCGCCATGGGCGTCTGTGCGAACGAGACGTGGCGTTACCGCCGCCCGGATGGGGATGTGGTGCTGCATTTCGTCGCCCGCGACGACGTGCAGGATTTCCGCCTGGTCGAGAGCGTGCTCGACATCGTCGATGCGGGCGGCATCACGCGGCTGCGGCAGGAAAGCTGCCAGGGCGGCAACGTCCCCGACCTCGTGCTCTCCCGCGTGGGGCTGTCGCCGCTGTACGACCGGCTGCTCAACGCGAGCCGCAACAACTATCTCCAGCTCGCCAACGAGGACCGCGCGCAGGGCCAGCGCGCCATCCGTACCGGCACCACCACCGACAGCTACGCACTCCGCTTCCGCACGCCGCTCTACGCGGTGGCCGATGGTCTCGTGGTGGGCCGCGATGGGGCGCGCCCATTGCTACACGTCACCTTCGCACTGGAGGGAGCGTCGGCGTGGTCGCGCACGACGGAGGTCGGCGAGGCCTATCCGGTGCGGCTCCGTGTCATGGCGTCCGGCGCCGGCGGCGAGTTGCTCGCCTCGGTGGATACCGCGCGCATCTTCCTCGCCGAGCGTAAGCTGGGCGCGAACGAATTCCTCATGGGTCGCATCGCGGTGTCCGTGCCGCCCGGTGTGGTACGGTATCGCGTCGCGGTGTCGCAGGGCGAGGAGCGCGGCGTGCTGCTGCCGATGGATTCGGCGCTGGCACCGCCGGTGACCGGGCCGTTGGCGCTGAGCGACGTGGCGCTCGGCGCCCCGGGCGTGGGTGCGCGCTGGACGCCGCCTGCGGGTGAGCCGGTGCGCATGAACCCCCTCGCACTCTATCGCGTCGGCGGCACGCTGGAGCTGTATGCCGAGGTCTACGGTGTCGCGGCGGGCGCACCGCTCTCCGTGACGCTGGACGTGACCCGCCAGGGCAAGCGCGGTCTCTTCGGGCTGTTCGGCGGGAAGCGCTCCCTCACCATCCAGAGCGACGAAACCGCGGAGGGACCGGCCAGCGCGATCCGCCGCAGCGTCTCGCTCGCGGGCCTGCCGGAGGGTGAGTACCGGCTTGCGCTGCGCGTGCAGGATGCCACGGGTACGGTAGTGGAACGGCGGCGCAGCTTCCGCCTGGTGAAGCGGCCCGCGATCGGCTCACCTTGATGCCGGCGTGCGCGGGCCGGTACCTTCCGCCCTCCTTCACCCGCGCCCACATGCCCACCATCCATCCCTCGGCCTTCATCGCGTCCACCGCCAGCGTCATGGGCAACGTGACGCTCGGCGCCGAAGCCAGCGTCTGGTATGGCGCCGTGCTGCGCGGCGACCTCGAGGCCATCGAGATCGGCGAGCAGACGAACATCCAGGATCTGAGCATGGTGCACGCCGACCCGGGTCTGCCATGCCGCATCGGACGGCAGGTCGGGGTGGGGCACCGCGCGATCCTGCACGGCTGTACGATCGAGGATCAGTGCCTCATCGGCATGGGTAGCATCATACTGAACGGTGCGTGCATCGGATCCGGTAGCGTGATCGCCGCCGGAGCCCTCGTTCCCGAGGGGATGCACGTGCCGGCGGGCTCAGTGGTCATGGGTGTACCGGGCCGGATCGTGCGGCCCGTCGATGCAGCGCTGGCGGAGCGGATCGCCGGCACGTGGCGGCGCTACGTAGCACATGCGAAGCGGCATCGCAATGGGGAATGGCCCATCGTCGCGGCGCAATGAGCGGGATGTAACGGCATGACCGGCACGGGCCGGGAAGGGCATGAAAGGTTTGTGATGTGGGTTGCTGAAAAGCACGTCTTTCCGTGGGCTTTCCGGCGTATTGTGCGACACCGCGCCGGGTCCTACTTTTTGCCTCCCTCGTCCAGTCGTCGCAGCATGCGGCCGGCGGCGGACGCAGGACCGGTTGGCAGCGGCGCGCCAGCGCCGATCCGTCTCCATCTTCCGACAAAATGAGACTGCCTATGCATGGAACTCCGCCCAGGGAGAAGCTCGACCTTTCCCCCAACGCGCTGACGGTGCTCGAGAAGCGGTATCTCGTACGCGACGAATCGGGCAAGCCGGTGGAGACAGGGGCCGACCTCTTCTGGCGCGTGGCGCGGACCGTCGCCGAGCCGGATCGCAAGTATGGGGCGAGCGAAGGCGCGGTGGAGGCCCTGGCCGAGGCGTTCTTCGAGCTCATGGCGACGCGGAAGTTCATGCCGAACTCCCCCACGCTCATGAACGCCGGCCGGCCCCTCGGCCAGCTCTCGGCGTGCTTCGTCCTGCCGGTCGATGACGCGCTCAGCAACGGGCAGAGCGGCATCTACGACACGCTGCGCTCCATGGCGCTGGTGCACCAGTCGGGCGGCGGCACCGGCTTCAGCTTCTCGCGCCTGCGCCCGAAGAACGACATCGTGCGCTCCACGATGGGCGTGGCCTCGGGCCCGGTATCCTTCATGTCCCTCTTCGACGCGTCGACCGACGTGGTCAAGCAGGGCGGCACGCGGCGCGGCGCCAACATGGGCATCCTGCGCGTCGACCATCCGGACGTGCTCGAGTTCATCGCGTGCAAGGACGACACCACCAGGAACACGAACTTCAACATCTCCGTCGCCGTCACCGACGCCTTCATGCAGGCCGTCGAGCGGGACGAGGAATACGAGCTCTACCACCCGAAGACGCGCGCCGTGACCGGACGGTTGCGCGCCCGCGACGTGTGGCAGAAGATCATCGACGGCGCGTGGAAGACGGGCGAGCCGGGCGTGTACTTCATCGACCGGGCCAATTACTTCAATCCGGTCCCGCACCTCGGTGCCTATGAGGCCACGAATCCCTGCGGCGAGCAGCCCCTCCTTCCGTACGACGTCTGCAACCTCGGGTCCATCAACCTCGCCGTCTTCGCCAAGGACGACGGGGTCGACTGGGACGAGCTGCGCCAGGTGGTGTACCTCACGACGCACTTCCTCGAGAACGTGATCGACGCGAACAGCTACCCGCTGCCGCAGATCACCGACCTCGCCAACCGGATCCGGCGCATCGGCCTCGGCGTCATGGGCCTCGCCGACCTGTTCATCCGCCTCGGCCTGCCCTACGACTCGGACGAGGCCGTCGAGCTTGGCCGGAAGCTTCAGGCGTTCGTGGACGAGGAGGCGAAGAAGGAGTCGGAGCGGCTGGCCACCATCCGCGGCGTCTTCCCCGAGTGGGAGCGCAGCATCTGGGGCCCGGATGCCACCTGTGCGCGCGGCCCCAACGGCGAGCGCATCCGCCCCATGCGGAAGCTGCGCAACTGCAACGTCACTACGGTGGCGCCCACGGGCACCATCTCGATCATCGCCAGCTGCAGCTCGGGCATCGAGCCACTCTTCGCCGTCGCGTTCATGCGCAACCAGGCTGGCGTGCTCATGCCGGACGTGAATGACGACTTCGTGGCCATCGCGAAGCGCGAGGGCTGGTACTCCGAGGAGCTCGTCCGGCGCATCGCGGAGTCGGGCAACATCCACTTCAACGAAGTCCCGGCGAAGTGGCAGCGCGTGTTCACCACGGCAAATCACATCAAGCCCGAGTGGCACGTCCGCATGCAGGCGGCGTTCCAGGAGAACAACGATTCCGCCATCTCGAAGACCGTGAACTTCGCCAACGACGCCACCAAGGAATACGTCGAGGACATCTACCGCCTCGCGTTCAAGCTCGGGTGCAAGGGCGTCACCGTCTACCGTGACGGCAGCCGCGACATGCAGGTGCTCTCCACCGGCAGCGTGGCGAAGAAGGTCGCCGAGCAGGCCACCGCCTCGGGCAAGGCCGAGGCGCGTGCCGACCTGGCGACGTCGTCCATGGGCGGCGGCAAGGGGCCCGTCGAGGCCACGCGCGACGACGTGGCCGACGTTCACGGCGAGCTCGCCGAGTTGCGTGCCGAGAACGCCCGGCTTCGCAGCCTGGTCCACGATCTCGAGGCCGAGAACCTGCAGCGTCGCCAGAAGCGTTCGCGTCCGGAAATGCTGCGCGGCACCACGCGCCGCATCGAGACGCCGCTCGGTACGCTCTACGTCACCATCACCGAGGACGACAAGTCCCAGCCCTTCGAGGTGTTCATGAGCCTCGGCAAGGCGGGCGGCGCCCTGATGGCCGATGTCGAGGCCATGGGCCGCCTCGTCAGCCTCGCGCTCCGCTCGGGCATCCCGATGAAGGAGATCTACCGCCAGCTGCGCGGCATCAGCTCCGATCGCACCATCGGGCTCGGGCCGAGCAAGGTGCTCTCGGTGCCGGATGCCGTCGGCATCGCCATCGAGCGCTGGATGCAGGACAAGCAGGGCGTACAGCAGGAACTGCTCCCCGGCAGCGCGATGTCGTCGGCGCCCGTCGAGGCCGTCACCGTCGTGCAGCCGGTCGTGGGCGAGGCGCAGCAGCTCAGCCTGGGCGGCATGCAGGAGACCCTCTCCGGCGCCTGTCCCGACTGCGGCTCGCAGCTCGAGTTCGCCGAGGGTTGCGTGAAGTGCCATGTGTGCGGCTACAGCGAGTGCGGCTGAGTCGTCCGTCCCGCTCCTGAACGCTGAAGCGCCCGCCGATCCTTCCGATCGGCGGGCGCTTGCAGCATCCGGACATCTCATGCGTCTGCCCGAGTGGATCAAGCGACTGCTGCTGCTCCTGCTCTCCGCCGTGCTCGGCATCGGCCTCGCGGAGCTGGCCGCGCGCGTCCTCTTCGCGCGCGAGTTCGGTGACGTGCTCGCGCTCGACGACA
>JBJMOZ010000037.1:0-5883 GCA_045803465.1 Gemmatimonadales bacterium
TCGGCTGGACATCGCCGCTGCACGCGGCAGCCAGAAGGAGGGCGAGCAGGGCGCCGGTGCGGGCAGATCGGGTGCGGGACATGAAGCCGGACGTTAGTCCGCCGTACCGCTTCGTGCAATTCCTCGCGCTGCAGCCGTCGAAGCTTCGTTCACCCTCGTATCGAGTGCCCGAACGCCGCGTTACGTTTTCCCCATGTTCTGGCCCGCCCCCTCCCCCACCATCGATCTCCACGGCATGACCGTGCTCGAGGCCGCGGGCGCCGCCGAGCAATTCCTGCGGTCGCAGCGGAAGGCCCGTGCGGGAGCGGTGGTGCGCCTCATCACGGGCCGCGGGCGCTCCGGTGGCGGGGCGCCCATCCGCACGCGCGTGCGCACCCTGCTCCGCGGCATGCGGGAGCAGGGGGACGTGGTGCGCGACTTCGAACTGGAGGAGACGGAGGGGAGCTTCCTGGTCCGGCTGGGCGGCTGAGGGTCAGTCGCCGCCCTTCTGCTCGACTTCCACCCCGCCGGCCGGCGTGACCGGCGCCTTGGACGGGGTCTTCTTCCCCTTGGGCGCGGCTGCCGGCGTGCCCGCGCGGCGCGGCGCCTGCCAGCGATCGAGCACGTGGCCGTCGACGAGGCTCAGCGAGGTGGACTTCACGCCCTGCTGCGCGCGCCACGTCAGGCGCATCATCCGGCCGCTCTTGACCCACTGCATCATCCACTGCGGGCCCTGCACCTGCGCGTTCACCTTGCCGAAGCGGCGCTCGAGCCCGCTCTTCAGCGCGTCGAATTCGTCGGGCGCGAAGTTGCCGGCGAGGGTGAGGACGCCCGTCACGCTGTCGATGGCCGACATCCAGAGCTCGACCGGCCCCGACACGTCGGTCATGCTGAGCGTCGCGCGGCACTCGGCCACGCGCGCATCGACCCGGGAGCGGTCGCAGCGCAGCGCGCCACCGTCGAGTTCGCGCACCGCGCTGGAGACCTCGCGCAACGTGGCGCCGGGCCAGAAGCCGTAGACGTCGAATGCAGCGGGCTGCGCGGTCTGCGCAGCGAGTGGCGCGGTCGTGAGAACGAGGGCGCTCAACAGGGGGAGAAACGGGCGCATGGGGACGGCACCGGGTGCGGACGGAGGACCGGACGGCCTCCGCCTCGAGTCGAGTGTGGGGTCTGTGCCTCGGGTCGGCCCGGACGATGGGCCGTCTGGAAGGAGCATCGCAAGGACTGCGCCTTCCAGACGGCCGAACGCGTGACAGGCGTCACGCGCCGGGACTGCTCAGGCCTTGCGGACGTTCGCCGCCTGCAGCCCCTTCGGTCCTTCGACGATGTCGAACTCGACGCTGTCACCCTCGGCGAGGGTGCGGAACCCTTCCATTGCGATGGCGGTGTGGTGCACGAACACATCCTTGCCGCCGTCCTGCGCGATGAAGCCGAAGCCCTTCGCGTCGTTGAACCACTTCACCTTGCCCTTCGCCATCGCTTCCGCCTCGACTGTGCTGGGGGCCGCAGCCCCTCTGGTACCTGTCGGAGCCGGGCGGATCCGACAGCACAAGGCGCCGGGTGGCGGGGAGCCACCGGCGCCGAACGACATCGTCTTGCTACTGAGAACCGGACCGCATAATCCATCATTCTGCGCGCCGGCCGTTTTGTCAATCAGGGACCTTCACGCTCAGGCCACCCCCCGCTTGATGGCCTCCAGCATCCGGTCGGCGAAGAGGTCGATCTCCCCGGGCGTGGTATAGACGTTCGGCGTGATCCGCAGGCCCTTGAACTCGTCGTGCACGATGAGCGTCGTGACGATGTGGTGCGTGCCCAGCAGCCAGGCCTGCAGCTTCGCCGGGTCGAGCCCGTCGACGTCGACGAGGCCGATGGCACCGCTCTCCTCCGAATCGAGTGGGGTGTAGAGGCGCACCCGGTCGCTCTCCTTCAGCAGGCGCTTCGCCCAGCGATCCCGCAGCCAGCGCAGCCGGGCGATCTTGCGGTCGGCCCCGATGGCGTGATGGAACGCGAGCGCCACGCTGATCGCGTTGTGGTTCGCGGCCGGGTGGGTGCCGATCTCCTCGTACTTCCGGATGTTCGCGTCCATCTCCTTCGACGCCGCCATCAGCGGCCACAGCCCCGGCACCTTGTTGCGCCGCACGTAGAGGAAGCCGGTGCCGATCGGCGCCAGCAGCCACTTGTGCAGGCTGGTGCCGTAGTAGTCGCAGCCCAGGTCGTCGCGCGTGAAGGGGAAGTGGGCGAAGGCGTGCGCGCCGTCGACGAACACGGCAATGCCCTTCGGCCGCGCGAGCTCGACCAGCTCGCGCACCGGCATGACCTGGCCCGACAGGTTGGTGATGTGCGTCACCTCGATCGCGCGCGTGCGCGGCGTGATGGCCGCCGCGAAGCGGTCGACGACCTGCTGGCGCGACTTCGGCGGGATCGGGAAGGAGATCGACTTGACCACGATGCCGTCACGCCGCGCGCGCTGATCCCACGCCGTGAGCATGCGCCCGTAGTTCTGGTTGGTGACGATGACCTCGTCGCCCTTCTTCAGGTCGAGGCCGAAGATCATCGTCTCGTTGGCCTCGGACGCGTTGCGCACGATGGCCATCTCTTCCGGGTCGCAGCCGAAGGTCTGCGCGAGATCGCGCCGCACCGACTCGATGCGCGGCTCGAGCACCCGCCACATGTGCTCCACCGGCAGCTCGTTGGAGAAGCGCAGGTCGCGGATCATCTGGTCGAGCACGTGCGAGGGCGTCGGGCTGACGCCGCCGTTGTTCAGGTTGACCATCGTGCGGTCGCAGTCGAAGGCGCGCTGGATGCCGGCCCAGTACGCCTCGTCGTCGGGACCGCCACCGGCGGTGGCCTGGGCCATCGCCTCGCCGAGCCGGCGCACGGCGTCGGGACGGAGCACGGGAGCGGCGACGGCGAGGGAGCGGAGGAAGCTGCGGCGGTCGGTCATGGGCGCGCCATCGAAGGGGACCCCTCCAATGTATATTCTCGGCCATGGCAAGGCCTCAGACGCTCGTGGTGCGGTCGTTCACCGACCGCGCCGACGGGCTCGCCCACTTCATGCTGCGCGCCGGCGAGGCGCCTCGGCTCATCGCGTTCGACGACGCGATGGGCTGTCCCATGGAGAACGCCCTGCCGGCGCTGGAGTGGACCGGGGTGGTGGGCATCCTGCAGGACGACGACCTGATCCACGCCGCCCGGCTCACCACCGAGTCGGCCGCCGCCGTCATCGAACGGCGCACCGACGGCGTGCGCCGCTTCGTGTACATGGGGCCGCGGCTCGACCTGCCCTCGGGCGAGCCGATCGAGTACACCGTGATCATCGATCAGCCCGGCGTGCGCGCACTCGAGTTCACGCAGCGCACGCATGCGCTTTCGCACTTCCTGCGCGCCACCGCCGGCGCCAGTGGCCTTCTCTCGCTGCTCGCACGGCGCGCCCCCGAGACGCGCCACCTCCGCCGCTGGCTCGCCAGCATCATCCATGAACTCGACGGCTCGCGCCCCATGGTCGCCGGCTGGTTCGCCGCGACCGCGGCGGGCTGCCTGTTCGGCTCGGTGGACGATGGGGAGCCGGGCTGGCGCTACATCGAAGTCGGACTCGAATCATGAAGCCGTATCACCTCGTCACCGCCCTCGTCCTCGCGGGGGTCGCGCCGTGCGCCGCCCAGCAGCAGGTCCTGCCGGCCAAGAAGGTGCTGTCGCCCGCCCAGGAGCAGGCCCAGAAGGGCATCATGCTGCTGCGCGACTCGGTGCTCGGCGCGCAGAGCGCGCTCCAGCAGCTCGAGCGCGACTACCAGCAGGCAGCGCCCAGCACGCTCGAGAGCTGGTCGCGCCAGATCGCCGATCGGTGCGGTGCGGCGCAGCGCACCGTGCCGGTGTCACGCGCCCTGGTGTCGGGTGCCGAGTTCACGCAGCGGGAGATGGTGAAGGGGCAGAAGGACATGATCGCTGCCATCGACCGCACCTCCAAGTCGCTGCACGGGTGCTCGAGCACCTTCGGGCCGCTCGCCGAGCGCGGGAAGGGCGAGGAGGTGCGTGCCTACGGCAACAGCCGCGCGAAGCCGATCCGCAAGGAACTCGAAAAGTTCGGCCGGGCCGTCCACGACGCCGCGGGCGCGCTCGACCTGGACATCCGCACCCTCACCAACGCGGGCAAAGCCCCCGTCTGAGCGGCGCGGTGGCCGGTGGAGGCTGTCGATTCGCTGTGTGCACACTGTCCACAAGGTGTGGACGAACCCCGGATATCGTGCAGCCGGCAGGGCTTGAGAATCCACAAAATCCCCACGCTGCATCGTTCTAAGCCGAATAAAATCAGGCACTTGCAAGCTTTCGCCAGATCCCTAGCTTAGAGTCACGCGCGTGGTGGAATGACAGGGCCAAGAGCCCTGCTCACGACACCACGGCGGGCTCGGGCGGGACGATGGAAAACGAGCGGCCGAACCACGCAAGGGTATCGGCAGCCACGATTCCACGGCGCGACCCGGGTACACGATGGAGCCAGTCGCGCGCTCCGTCCTCCCCGATCTGGCGCCTCGGGGTGCTTTGCGAAGGGTCGGTCCGCGACCTGACCCGAATCGCAGCGCTCGTATCGATGCAGGGGGAAACCGCTGCACACCGATGTGGGGAACGGCCGTCCAGCTTCGGGCTGGGCGGCCGTTTTCGCTTAGCGGCCCCAGTCGCTGGTGCCGCGAAAGACCTTCCGGTTGTCCAGCGTCCACTGTCCGCGTGCGCTGACGAGGGCGTCGCCCTGGAAGAGGTCCTCGCTGCCGAGGGCGGTCGTCATGCTCTCGGCCTTGGCGCTGGTGTTGTCGGCGAAGTGGAGGATCTCGGCCTCGAGCGTCATCGGCTGCGCCGTAGCGCCATGCTCGAGTCGCCCGTGATGCGACGCGACGAGGTGGAGCAGGAGGAGCCGCTCGCTGTCCGTGCACGGCGCCGGCACCGTTTCCTGCAGCCGGCGCTCGACCATCAGCATGCCGAGGGCGACGTGGCCGATGAGGCTGCCGGCTTCGGTCATCTCGAACGCGCCCGACCAGCGGTACGACTCGAGCTTGCCGATGTCGTGCAGCATGGCGCCCGCCACGACCAGGTCGGGATCGGCGCGGCGGTACACCTTCGCGATGCTCTTGCCCACGTACGCCACTTCCCAGGTGTGGCGCAGCAGGCCTCCCAGCTCGGCGTGATGACCCATCGTGGCAGCCGGACACTGCTCGAAGCGCCGGCGGAACCCGTCGTCGCAGTAGAACAGGTCGAGCACGGCGCGCAGGCGCGGCCCCTTGATGGTGGTGCGCAGCTCGTCGAGCCGCTTCCAGTAGGGCTCCACGTCGCCCACGTTCGGCAGCAGTGTCGTCCAGTCGATGGTGTCGGCCAGCAGCGGGCGGAGACTCTTCACCTCGAGCTGCTTCGCCTCGCGATACATCGAGACCTTGCCGACGACATGCACCACGTGGCCCTTCGCGATGCCCGTCACCTCTGCCTCCCGGCTGGACCAGAACGGGGCGCTCTGCAGGCGGCCCGTCGCGTTGCCGAGGGTGAGCACGGTGAAGGCGCCCTTGGGGCTATCGCGGCGGCTCACCTCGAGCACGAGCAGCGGGTCGTCGACGGTGGCGTCGATCTCGAGGCGAGGCAGTTCGAGCAGGTCGGGCATCGGGACTCCGGGACCACGGTCGGGGCAGGACGGCCTGACAAGAATCTAACGGCCCGTCTAACGCCATAACGGATTGGCGACAAGATGGACCTTGTGACAAGGTGAACCTTGTGACGAAGGTCGCTGGAAACTTTTTGGTGCCCAGATGCCGTACAACCGGTGGCGAACGGAGCCGGATGGAGTATTTGTACGGAGTACCGCTCTTGCCGTAGGTCGCTGTTGCCTAGTTCATTACTGCCAACGCACCGCGAGGCGCGGCTCGCTGA
>JBJMOZ010000125.1:0-13299 GCA_045803465.1 Gemmatimonadales bacterium
GAGCACCAACTCGCAGTGGAAGACGAGCCGCCACGCCAATGCCTACGCGACCATCGCCGACGTGCCGAACGGTGCGACCAACTGCGCCCCGTGCCACACCGTATCCGAGAAGGGCAACATCGTCGGCCTCGCGGGCGGTACCGGCGGCTGGAGCACCGTGCAGGACGCCTCGTACCACAACGTGCAGTGCGAGAGCTGCCACGGCCCGGGCCTGGAGCATGTGAGCAACCCCGAAGGCGACAACAAGCCGCTCGCCCACATGGACATCACGGAAGAGACCGAGGCGGCGTCCTGCGGCAATTGCCACAGCGGCGCGGCGCACCATCCGTTCTCGGAGCAATGGAAGCTCAGCGGTCACGCGAACGAGGAGCTCGCGGCCGAAGAGGGCGCCAACACGAGCTGCAACGGCTGCCACGAGGGCCGCGCGGCGATGAAGCGCTTCAACGGCGGCAAGTCGTCGAACTACGTCGAGCTGACGGGCACCAAGATGATCTCCCTCACCTGCTCGGTCTGCCACGACCCGCACGGCAGCGAGAACCCCGCGCAGCTGCGGCTTCCGCTCTCGGGCCTCATTGCCGACGAGAACATGTGCATCGCATGCCACCTGCGCCCGGGCCGCTCGCAGCCCACGGTGGACTTCACCAACTCGACCGCGACGACCACGGTGCGTGGCGCGCATGCCCCGCAGGGCACGGTGTTCGCCGGCGAGAACGCGGGCTGGCTGCCACCGGGCTTCTCGTTCGCGGGCGAGGACGCGCTCACCTCGTCGCACTCCAACTCGTCCGTCAACCCGGATCTGTGCGCGGGCTGTCACGTGCAGCGCTTCGAGGTCGCGGTCGATGGCGAACCCTCGTTCACCTCGGTGGGCCACACCTTCCAGGCGGCCCCATGCGTGGACGCGCAGGGCGTCACCACGGGTGAGAGCGACTGCGACTACAACACCACGGCGCGCAACTGGAGCGCCTGCACTGCCTCGGGCTGCCACGCTTCGCCGGACCAGGCCCGCTCGGCATTCATCGCCGAGAGCCTCTCGGTGGCCAGCCTGATCAATACGCTGTGGGCCGACAATGGCGTGCTGAACAGCGGCGGCGAGCCCTATCTGTCGACGGGCGACACGGGGATGCTTCCCTACATCCTGGCCAACGTTCAGGCCGACCCCGCCTGCAAGAAGAACGGCGTCGCCACGAAGCCGTTCGACGGCACCGACAAGTGCCTCTCCGCGGCGGAAGGCGCGCTGTGGAACGCGATGCTGCTCTCCGATCACTTGTACGCGCAGAACGACGGCTCACGTGGCGTGCACAACCCGTTCTTCTACGAGGCCCTGTTGAGCTCGACGATCAGCGCCCTGCGGGTGTCCTATCCGCAGCTGCCGGCGATCAGCACCAACGTCGAGCAGATCATGGCCAAGGCGCTCAGCCGGCCCGGCGTCTCGTACGTCCGGAAGGCACCGCTGGCATCGCGCTGAGCTGTCGACCTTCAGAAAGTTGACTGGAATGACATTTCCGAACGGAGCGGCCGCCCTATGGGCGGCCGCCTCGCTTCCAGCGCAGGACACGGCGACCGTCCGGCTCCCCGCCGGCATCCATGCGACGGACTCCACCGTCGACATGCTGCTGTTCGGGGACAAGGTCACGCCCGTCGTGCAGTGGATCTTCCAGAAGCCGCCATGGGTGATGTGGACCGGCGCCGTCCTGGCCGGTCTGATCGGCCTGGCGATCGTCTGGTGGCTGTGGGGTCATCGCCAGGCCATCCTCACGTGGTTCCGCACCCGGGACCGCGCGGTGAAGGGGGCCATGGCGGCGGGCGCCGTCGTGTTCGTCGCCCTCGCCGCCTATGGCGGCGTGAAGACGAACAACTTCATGATGCACGACAAGCGGTTCTGCAACGGCTGCCACATCTTCGTGCCGAGCGGCCAACTGTGGGAGCGGGCCGACACCGGCAACTACACGCTCGTGAACCGGCTCGAGGGCAAGCACGACACCGTCGGATGCCATACGTGCCACGCCTTCAACCCGGCGAAGGAAGCCGTGAAGATGGTGCTGTGGATGTCGGGCGTGCGCGAGGACGAGGTCCCGCCGCACGGCAAGGTGCCGCGCGACGTGTGCGAGAAGTGCCACGTGCAGGGCGCGGCCAAGGAGACCTGGCAGGCCATCGCCAAGACCGGCGGCCACCGGTTCCATCTCGAGTCCGACTCGGTGGCGAAGGCGGCGGTGGTGGCGCGTGAGCACGAACTGCAGCAGATCGCCGAGAAGCACGGAGAGAAGCTGGCCGAGCATGCCGGCGGCAATCGAGGCATCGAGTGCCTGACCTGCCACGCGCGCTCGGCGCATCGCTTCCTGCCGGCCGACTCGACGTGCTCGCAGCAGGGCTGCCACCTCACCGACGAGATCAAGATCCGGCTCGGCAAGATGTCGGACGCGCAAGGGCTGCACTGCAACGCCTGCCACCAGTTCACCAAGGAACTGCCGCAGCTCGCCGCGCTCGACTCGGCCAAGGGCACGCTTCGTCCGGGCTCGCGGCAATGCTTCTCGTGCCACGCGATGCGCTCCGCGCTGGCGACATTCGACCCTGCCAAGGATCCGCACGGCGGCGTCTGCGGCAGCTGCCACAACCCGCACGAGAACGTGAAGCCCGCGGACGCGCTCAAGTCCTGTGCCTCGGCCGGATGTCACGCGGACTGGCGCGGGGTCGATTTCCACATGGGCGCGGCGCACCGTCGCGTCGCGCAGAAGTGCCAGACGTGCCATGCGCCGCACGCGGCGCGGGTCGATGCGGCGGACTGCATCGGCTGCCACAACTCGGTGAAGGCGGAGGGGCGGAAGAAGGACCCCACCCTGAAGCTGCCACCGGGACAGTTCGACACGACGAAAGCCCTGCAGCGCCGGGCCGAGAGCTTCGAGCCCCGGACGCTGCATGGGAAGGGTGACGCGCCGCCGGAAGAGGTTCCGGCGGCGCAGTCCCTTGTACCGGACACTCTCTCCCGCAAGTTCAACCACGACGAGCACAAGAAGGTGGCATGCATCTCATGCCACAATGTGAAATCGCGGGAGAGCTCGGTCACCTTCGAGCGGCCGCGCGGCTGCATGATCTGCCACCATGAATCGCCGAAGACGACGCGTGACTGCGCCGCGTGCCATTCGGCCGAGCAGGTGCGCGGATTCCAGCACGCGGAGCAGCTCAAGGTCCAGACCAACGCGCCCAAGGCGCCACCGCGCGTGCGCACGGTGCAGTTCCGGCACGCGACGCACGAGAACGCCAAGTGCACCGACTGCCACGTGGGCAAGGTGAACCTCGCGGTGAAGCCGGAAGCGAAGGCGTGCCAGGGGTGCCACGAGAACCACCACGACGCGAAGCGCGACTGCGCCAATTGCCACCGGGTGGACACCAACTTCGAGGCGCACACGCGCGAGTCCCACGTGGAATGCACGTCGTGCCACGCGAAGGAGACCGTCGCGCGCCTCGTGCCCGACCGCTCGTTCTGCCTGGGCTGCCATCCGGCGACGGTGGATCACTATGCCGAGAAGGAATGCACCCAGTGCCACCTGCTGCAGTCGCCGGAGGAATTCCGGCCGCGCCTGATGAGCACGAAATGACGTCGTCCGGTGCACGACGGGTGGCGCTCCTGGCCGTCGCGGCGGCCCTGCTGGCCCGGCCAGCGATGGCGCAGGGTTACCGCGCCACCGTCGATCTGCGGGCCCAGAGCGTGGCCTTCCGGGGCTGGCAGCTCGACAGCGTGGCCCGGGAGGACGCCGTCGTCGGCCCGACGGGCGGCTTCATCTCGCCCGACGGGATCGCGGCGCAATGCCAGGGCGCCACGGATCGGTGCTACTTCTACCGACCCGGGGCGCGACAGAACGCGGCGCCGATGGTGCTGACCACCGATTTCACCACCTGGGGCTTCGGCATCAAGGGCCTCAGCGCTCGCGCCAACCTGCGCTTCAACTACGACCTCGGCGAGGCGGCGTGGCCCAACATGGAGCCGACGCTCCAGCTGTGGTAGGGCTACCTCGACTACCAGCACGACTGGTTCGCGCTGCGTGGCGGCCGCCAGATCGTCACGACGCGCTTCGGGTGGGCGGGGCTCGACGGCGGTCAGGCCACCCTGCGCGCCCGGAAGCTCGGGCTCGAGGCCGGCGGCTATGCCGGCTGGGGCCTGGCACGGAGCTCCGCAGTGGGCATCAACAGCGAACTGACCGCGCCGCTGGGCGACTTCATCCCACCCGAGCGGCATCTGCTCGTCGGGGCGCAGGGCACCTGGCGCACCAGCGTCGCCGACGTGCGCGTGGAGTGGCAGCGCCAGTTCGACCTCGCCACCGACTACCTCATCTCGGACCTCGTCGGCGGCAGTACCACGCTCCGGCTGGTGCCCCGCGTCGCGCTGACCGGCGGCGTCGAGTACAACCTCGCGCAGGGCCAGTGGGGCAGCGCCGACGCCTCGCTACGCTACATGACGCCTCGACTTCAGTTGACGGGCGGCTATCGACGCTACCTCCCGCGCTTCGACCTCTACAGCGTGTGGGCGGCGTTCTCGCCCGTCGCGTGGAATGGAGTGCAGGGCTCGGCGGTATTCTCGCCCCTCACGTGGCTGCAGCTGCGGGCGCGGGGCGAGTACATCGTGTTCGAGGACGACGGCGCCGACACCCCGTTGTTCAGTGCGCGTAACGATGGCTACCGCACCAGCTTCGGCGGCACCGTCACTGCGCTGCGGCATGTCATCTTCGACGCCGGCTACAATCTCGAGCGAGTGACGGGGGCCTGGTCCTCGGGCGCCGACGCCTCGGTTTCGTGGTTGCCGTCGGACGCGGTGCGACTGCGCGTCTTCGGTGCGTACGCCCAGCGCCCGCTCGAGTATCGCTATGACGCCAGCACGGCGAAGTGGCTGGGCGCCGACGTGGACGTCCGGGCCACCGATCGCTTCAACGTAGGCCTGTCCGTGGTGCAAATGAGCGAAGAACGAGACCGCCCCGACAACGCCGCATTCGACTGGAACCAGACGCGCCTCAGTGCGCGCCTCACCTACCACTTCTCGTCGCGTGAGGCCGACGTGCGCAGGCTGCCCGATGCGGTCAAGCGCATGCCGAGCAGCCAGGGGTACCAGCGATGACGCGACGCCTCTGGCAGGCCGGCGCCCTCGCCGTCGTCGTGCTGCTCCTCGCCGGCGCGGCAGCGCTCGCCGAGCCGTTCGATCACTGGCAGCACCGCAAGCTGTTCACCAGTTGCAGCACCTGCCACATCGGCGCCAAGGGTGCAGGCGGCCCGCTCTTCCCCGCGGCCGCGGACTGCGCGTCGTGCCACGACGGCAAGGTCGAGAAGCAGGTGACGTATGCGCCGCGCTCGGCCCCGCTGCCATCCAACCTGCGCTTCGCGCACGATGTGCACGTGCGCGAGTACGCCAAAGAGAAGGGCGTCCCGGCCGACACGGCTGCCGCGTGCTTCCAGTGTCACGCCGAGAAGGGCGGCGCGGAGTGGATGAAGGTGCAGCGGGCGATGGTCGGCAACTGCTTCGACTGCCACGACATCGACACGGCCCACTTCGACGCGCCTGCGGACGCCTGCGCCACCTGCCACATGCCCCTGGCCGAGGCGCGAGCGCTGCCGGAGTCCGAGATCGCGAAGTGGGAGGCGCCGAAGAACCACGACGCACCCGATTTCCAGGAGAAGCACGGCGAACTGGCGGAGGGCGGCACCATCGGCGGGAAGCAGTACGGCGTATCCCCTGCGTGCGCCACGTGCCACGCCCGCGACTTCTGCGCCTCGTGTCACGTGAACGCGCCGGAAGAGCCCATCATCCAGGCGCTGCAGCCCGACCGGCGCTCGCTCGCGATGAAGGCGGGCGAGATGAAGGCGCCGGCCTCGCATGCGCAGCCGAATTTCGTCATGTCGCACGGCCACGACCTCGACGGCGGCAGCATCAAGCGCTGTTCGGTGTGCCACACCGGCAACAGCTGCCAGGAGTGCCATGTCGTGCCGCCCTCCGAAGTCCGGCTGCTGCCGGTGGCGGGGCCGGGCCGCGGCACGGGCGCCAAGGTGACACGCACGCGTCCCGTGACCCACGGCCGCGATTTCACCGACGGCCACGGTCCCATCGCCGACGCGTCGCCGAAGAACTGCGCGGGTTGCCACACGCTGGAGCAGTGCATCGACTGTCACCGGCCGAACCAGGCTTCCATGGCCAGCTACCACCCCGCGGACTTCATATCGCGTCACCCGGTGGCGGCCTACTCGCGCGAAACCTCATGCCAGGATTGCCACAACCAGGGCCAGTTCTGCCAGTCGTGCCATATCGAGGCGGGGCTGCGCTCCAGCGGCCAGCTCGGCACGAAGGGCAACTTCCACGACGCGAGCCCGACGTTCGTCGCCGGACACGGCCAGGCGGCGCGGCAGAGCCTCGAGAGCTGCGCGTCATGCCACTCTGAAAACGACTGTCTGTCGTGCCACTCGGCAGTGGGCGGGCGGCGGTTCAATCCGCACGGGCCCGGCTGGGACGGGGAGAAGATGCGGAAGAGCAACCCGCAGATGTGCACCGCATGTCACGGGCTCGCGATTCCCGGCGCGCCGTGAGCTGAGCTCAGTGCGTGGGACGCCAGCGCGCCCACGCGAGTGCGGCGGCCACCGCGCGCTCCCACTCGGCGATGCGCCGCCGCCGGTCGGCCGTGGCCATGGCAGGCGCAAAGCGCCGGATCCCTTCGGCGGCGAGCACCTCATCCATCGACTGCCACATGCCCGTGGCGAGGCCCGCGAGCCCGGCGGCGCCGAGCGCGGTGGTCTCGAGCACGGTCGGGCGTTCCACCGGAAAGCCGAGCAGATCGGCCTGATGCTGCATCAGAAAGTCGTTCGCCGAAGCCCCGCCATCCACGCGCAGGACCGGCACCTCGACGCCACTGCCGGCCTGGATGGCGCTCAACAGGTCCGCGGTGCCGAACGCCATGGCTTCGAGCGCCGCGCGCACGAGATGCGCTTTCGTGGTGCCGCGCGTCAGGCCCGTGATGGTACCACGCGCCTCGGGCTCCCAATGCGGCGTGCCGAGTCCCACAAAGGCCGGCACGAAGGCGACGCCACCCGTGTCGGGCACGCTCTCGGCGAGCGCCTGCGTCTCGGCGGCGCTGGTGATGAGGCCGAGTCCGTCCCGCATCCACTGCACCGCGGCGCCCGCCACGAACACGCTGCCCTCGACGGCGTAGGCAGGCTCGCCCTTCGGGCCGCATGCCATCGTGGCGAGCAGTCCCGCGCCGGGCTCCGGCACCGCGTCGCCCGCATGCACGAGCAGGAATGCGCCGGTGCCATAGGTGTTCTTCGCGAGGCCGCGGCGCGTGCAGGCCTGGCCGAAGAGCGCGGCCTGCTGGTCGCCGGCGAGCCCTGCGATGGGCAGCGCGAAGCCCAGGTGCTCCGCCTTCACGTCCCCCAGCACACCGGACGACGGCACGATCTCCGGCATGAGACGGCGTGGCACGGAGAAGAGCCCGAGCAGATCGTCGTCCCAGCTGCGCGTGGCGAGGTTGTAGAGGAGCGTACGCGACGCGTTGGTGTGGTCGCTCACGTGCAGGCCGCCGGTGAGCGACGCCACGAGCCACGACTCCATGGTGCCGAATGCGAGTTCGCCCGCCTCCGCGCGCCGGCGCAGTTCGCGATCGAGCAGCAGCCACTCGAGCTTGGTGGCGGAGAAGTAGGGATCGGCCATGAGGCCCGTCCTGCGGCGCAGCATCGGCTCGAGGCCGGCCTCGCGCAGCTCCCGGCAGCGCGCCGTGGTGCGACGATCCTGCCAGACGATGGCTGGCGCCACGGGCTGCAGCGTCGCACGATCCCAGAGCACCACCGTCTCGCGTTGGTTCGTGATGCCGAGCGCGGCGGGCCGCTCGCCACCGCGCTCCACCGCCTCGCGCATGGCCTCGAGCGAGACACGCAGGATCTCGAGCGGGTCGTGCTCCACACGACCCGGCTGCGGGAAGTGCTGCGTGAACTCGCGGTAGCCATGGCCGACGACGCGGCCATCATCTCGCACGAGGAGCGCCGTGGCGCCGGTGGTGCCTTCATCGAGGGCGAGGATGGACGGCATGGTACCCCGCGCTGCTAAGGGCCGAGACGTGCCCGAACCTGCTCGGGTGCGATGACACCAAGGTCGGTGATGAAGCCCGTGATCAGCTCGGCCGGCGTCACGTCGAACGCCGGGTTCCACACGCCCACGCCCTCGGGCGCGGTGCGCGTGCCGTGCAGCGCCGTAACCTCGGAGGCGGTGCGTTCCTCGATCGGGATGCCGGCGCCGGTGTCGAGGGTCAAGTCGAAGGTGGAGCGCGGCGCCGCGACGTAGAGGGGCACGCCATGCGCCCGCGCGGCGAGCGCCAGCGGATAGGTGCCGATCTTGTTGGCCGTGTCGCCATTGGCGGCGATGCGGTCGGCGCCGACGAAGATGGCGGCCACGTCCCCGCGCCGAAGGCGGCTCGCCGCCATGTTGTCGGCAATGACGGTGACGTCCACGCCCGCGCGTGAGAGCTCCCACGCCGTGAGCCGACTGCCCTGCAGCAGCGGCCGCGTCTCGTCGGCCACGACGCGCACCCGGCGACCGGCTGCGTGTGCCGTGTAGATCGGCGCGAGCGCCGTACCCATGCCGCCCGTGGCGAGCGCCCCGGCATTGCAGTGCGTGAGCACCGTGGCGCCGTCCGGCACGAATCCCTCGCCGTGCCGTCCGATGCTCGCGCACATCTCCCGGTCCTCGGCGTGAATCGCGAGTGCCTCGGCCTCAAGCGCCGTCGCGAGCTCGTGAGCATCGCCCGTCACCGCGCGCGCGACACCAAGCATCCGGTCGACGGCCCACCGCAGGTTCACGGCCGTCGGACGCGTCACGACAAGCTCCTCCGCGGCCGCCTCGACCATGTTCAGCGCCTCGTCCCGCCCTCCGACCCGCCCGCTCGCCCGCCGCGCCGCAAGCGCGACGCCATACGCTCCAGCGATGCCGATGAGCGGCGCGCCGCGCACCCGCAGCAACGAGATGGCCTCGGCCATGCCCGATACGGTATCGAGTGTGAGGTAGCACTCCTGCTGCGGCAGGAGCGTCTGGTCGAGGATGCGGATACCGTTGGGGGCCCACGCGATCGGCTGTGGCAGCGTCATGCGCGGAATCTACGGGGGCGGGCGGGCGGAGTTAACTTCCGGCCCGCTCCGGCGGTCCGTCCGCGCCGCCATCCGCTCACCCCGACCCGTCTCCGCCATGGCCTTCGAGACCCTGCTCCTCGAGATCACCGACGGCATCGCCCGCCTCACGGTGAACCGTCCGGACAAGCTGAACGCGCTCAACGCGACCGTCATCCGCGAGCTGGGTGAAGCCGCCGCGGCGCTCGACGCCGACGCGTCGGTGCGCGGGGTGATCCTCACGGGTGCCGGCCCCAAGGCGTTCGTGGCCGGCGCCGACATCGGCGAGCTCACTACCCAGGACCCGATCGGCGGCAAGGCGCGCTCGCTGGTGGGCCAGGCCGCCTTCCGGCGCTTCGAGCGAATGTCGAAGCCCGTCGTCGCGGCCGTGAACGGATTCGCGCTCGGCGGGGGCTGCGAGCTTGCCATGGCATGTCACATTCGCCTCGCCTCCGAGAATGCGAAGTTCGGGCAGCCGGAAGTGAAGCTGGGCTTGGGGCCCGGCTACGGCGGCTCCGTGCGACTGCCGCGCCTGGTGGGCAAGGGCCGCGCGCTCGAACTGCTCCTGACGGGCGCGATGATCGATGCGCAGGAGGCCTATCGGATCGGCCTAGTGAACCGTGTGGTGCCCGCCGACCAGCTGCTGGGCGAGGCCGAGAAGCTCCTGCGCGCAATCGCCGAGAACGCACCGCTGGCCGCTCAGATCGTGCTGGAGGCGGTCAATGCCGGCGCCGAGATGAGCCTCGACGACGCCCTGCTGCTCGAGGCGAACCACTTCGGATTGGCGTCCTCCACGGAGGACATGCGGGAAGGAACGAGGGCCTTCGTTGAGAAGCGGAAGGCGGCGTTTCTGGGCCGCTAGAATTCCCTGCAAATCGTTGTCCGCATTGACTATATTTCCCTCCGTCCCAAGGGCGCCCGAGGCGGTTCTCCGGCTCCCTTCACATCCGGTTTTCAAGCGCTGGCGGACCCGCTCACGATGCGCCTGACACGCCTCGCGGTGCGCGGGTTCCGGAACCTCGAGAACCACGAGCTCGAGGTTCCCGAGACCGGCGTCGCCCTGATCGGCCGGAACGGCCAGGGCAAGACGAACCTGCTCGAGGCGATCTACTACCCGGTCATCCTGCGCTCCTTTCGCGGGGCCGGCGATGCGGACCTCGCGCAGTTCGGCGGCCCCGGCTTCCGGCTCGAGGCGGAGGTCGTGGGCGGCGCGGCGGAACGGGTCGACGTGACGTTCTCGGCGGCCGCGAAGAAGAAGCGCGTGACGTGCGATGGCGCCGACGAGCCCCGACTCGCCGACGCGGTGGGCCGGTGGCTGGCGGTGGTGTTCCTGCCGGATGACGTGGCGCTGGCTGGCGGCGGAGCCTCGGAGCGACGGCGATACCTGGACCGCATGCTTTCGCTGGCCGATCGCACGTACTTGCGGGCGCTGCTGCGCTATCGCGAGGCGCTCGCGCAGCGGAACGCGGCGCTCAGGCAGCGACGCGATGACGTCGCGGTGGCGTGCGAGCCCGAGCTGGCACGAGCTGGTGCGGTGATCGCGGCGACACGGGCAGCCTGGTGCACGCGGATGGCCGATCGGTTCGCCGCCGAACTGGGCGGCCTGGGCGAGGCGGGTGCGTCGGAACTGCGCTATCGCGGCACGAGCGACCTGGCCGATCCGGCCGCCTGGCCCGAGGCACTGCGGCGCGCGGAGCGACGGGACCGCCAACTGGGCCTCACCACGGTGGGGCCACACCGCGACGACCTGGTGCTGGAGCTCGAGGGGCGGTCGCTGCGGGCCTTCGGGTCCACCGGGCAGCTGCGAAGCGGCGCCATCGCGCTGCGGCTGCTGGAGCTCGAGACGCTGCGGGAAACGCGTGGCCTGGAGCCGGCGCTGGTGCTCGACGACATCTTCGCCGAGCTCGACGGCGACCGGCAGCGGCGCCTCGCGGCGCGGCTGGTGGGAGATGAGATGCGGCAGTGCTTCGTGAGCGCGCCCCGGCTGGACGAGTTGCCCACGGCGCTCACGCTTCCGCGCTGGGATGTGGACGCGGGCCGGGTGGGCACCGGCGACCGGGTGGCGGCGTGAGCGCCGACGACCGGCCGCGCGGCGGCCGACCGGCGAACCTCGCCGATGCGATGGCGAGCTTTCTCGCCGCATCGGGATTGGCGGAGCGGGTGGGCCAGGCGTCGATCATCGCCGAGTGGCCGGCCCTGGTGGGCGAGGCCATCGCGGCGGTGACGGAGCCCGAAGCGGTCACGCCGGATGGGCTCTTGCGGGTGCGGGTGGCGACACCCGCGTGGGCGAGCGAATTGAGTCTCATGACGCCCACGATCATCGCTCGCCTGAATGCGGGACGCCCCGCACGGATCCGCGGCATCCGCTGGATCCCTGCCGGGGAGTGGGAACGACCAACCAGATGAAGGACAACATGGCGCGCAACGACGGCACGGTGCTGGAGCAGGGATACAACGCGGACTCGATCACGGTCCTCAAGGGCCTCGAGGCGGTTCGCAAGCGGCCGGGCATGTACATCGGCTCGACCAGCGAGAACGGCCTGCACCACCTGGTCTACGAGGTGGTGGACAACTCGATCGACGAGGCCCTGGCGGGCTACTGCGACACCATCGGCGTGGTGATCCATGCCGACAACTCCATCACCGTGGTCGACAACGGCCGTGGCATCCCGGTGGACCTCCACCCGGTGGAGAAGCTGCCCGGCGTCGAACTGGCGCTGACGGTGCTGCATGCCGGCGGCAAGTTCGACAAGAACAGCTACAAGGTGTCCGGCGGCCTCCACGGCGTCGGCGTCTCGGTGGTGAACGCGCTGTCCGAGTGGCTCGAGGTCACCGTGGACCGCGACGGCAGCCGCCACACCATGCGCTTCGTGCGTGGCACGACGGTGCAGAAGCTCAAGGTGGTGGGCAAGACGCGCTCCACCGGCACCACGGTGCACTTCAAGCCCGATCCCGAGATCTTCACCGTCCTCGAGTACGCCTACACCACGCTCGCCGACCGGCTGCGCCAGCTGGCGTTTCTGAACAAGGGCGTCACCATCACGCTCACCGACGAGCGCGCCGACCCGGTGAAGACCGACACCTTCTTCGCGAAGGGCGGCCTGGTGGAGTTCGTGCAGTGGCTCAACCGCCACAAGAAGGCGCTGCATCCCAAGCCGGTGTCGTTCCTCACGACGAAGGACGACGTCGAGGTGGACCTCGCGCTGCAGTACGAGGACGGCTACAACGAGAACACGTTCACCTTCGTGAACAACATCAACACGCACGAGGGCGGCACGCACCTCACCGGCTTCAAGTCGGCGCTCACCCGCACCATCAACGACATCGCCAAGCGGCGCGATTTCCTGAAGAAGGAGAACTTCTCCCTCTCGGGCGAGGACATCCGCGAGGGCCTCACCTGCGTGCTGCACGTGAAGGTGCGCGAGCCGCAGTTCGAGGGGCAGACCAAGACGAAGCTCGGCAACTCCGAGGTCGAGGGCATCGTCAAGGCGGTCGTGAACGAGCATCTCGGCGCCTACCTCGAGGAGCACCCGCCGGTGGCGCGGGCCATCATCGAGAAGGCCGTGAGCGCGGCCCGGGCCCGCGAGGCGGCCCGCAAGGCGCGCGACCTGGTGCGGAAGAAGTCGGGCCTCGAGGGGATGGTGCTCCCGGGCAAGCTCGCCGACTGCTCCATCGACGACCCGGCCTCGAGCGAGATCTACCTCGTCGAGGGCGACTCGGCCGGCGGCAGCGCCAAGCAGGGCCGCGACCGCCAGTTCCAGGCGATCCTGCCGCTGCGCGGCAAGATCCTCAACGTGGAGCGGGCGCGCATCGACAAGATCCTCAGCAACGAGGAGATCCGCGCCATCATCACGGCGATCGGCACGGGCGTGGGCGCCTCGGACGACTCGAACGACTCGGACGGCTTCGACCTCAGCAAGGCGCGCTACCACAAGATCGTCATCATGACGGACGCCGACGTGGACGGCGCGCACATCCGCGCACTGCTGCTCACGTTCTTCTTCCGGAAGATGCAGCCGCTCATCGAGGCGGGCTACATCTACATCGCCCAGCCGCCGCTGTACCGCGTGGCGCGCGGCAAGGAGGAGCACTACGCCTACGCGGAGGAGGAGCGCGACGAGATCGCCCGGCGGCTCGCCGGTCCGGACGGACGCGGCAACGTGAACATCCAGCGCT
>JBJMOZ010000378.1:0-13385 GCA_045803465.1 Gemmatimonadales bacterium
GTAGGTGCCGGTTCGGGTGCCGGTGAATTGCGGGCCGAAAATGGGGTCAGCAGACTCGATCGTGATCGAGTAGGTAGTCGCAGTGAGCGTCGCGGTACCCGTGGCAGCGACGGTAGTCGGGCTTTGGCCAATGAACGTGACCTGCAGTCCGTCTGGCGAGGCCAGCGTATACGCGCCACTGAGATCCTGGGCGGTATCGGCGCCATCGTCGTTGTTGTCGTCGCCGCAGGCAGCCACGAGGACGAGGGCGGAAAGGGCGGCAAACGCAAAGCCGCGATGGGCGAGGCGCATCAAGGACCTCCGGATGTAATCGATGGGTGGACTGGGAGCCCAGCGTCGAAACGCTCGCGCTCGCGTGGACCAAAGTTAGCGGACGCGCTCGGCTGGGGCGAGCGCGTCACTCGGCCTTGGCCAGCTCCCGGGCGGCGGTGGCGATCTCCTGCGCGAGGCGACCGAGCACGCGACTCAGTGCCGCGACCGCATCCTCGTTGCTGGCGGAGGTGGACGGCTCGGTGAGCCGCGTGCGACCCGCCCGCATGATCGCGCCGTTCCGGACGCGCCAGCGCGCATCAAGCCGCGCCGTGCCGGCGGAATCGCGCTCGAAACTCTCGAAGTCCACCTCGACGACGGGGGACGGTGCGAAGCTGCGCGACCAGGGATACTCGAGCCCACGCTCGGCCCCAAGGGCCGCCGCGAGATCGTCGCGCAGCACGCGCGCCACCATCGGCTCGAGCGGCTCGGCCCACCGGCTGGACTCGGCGAGACTCATCTTGTGGTCGTCGTAGCGCGTCAGGATCTGGCTGTGACGCAAGTAACCCGGCAGCGTGACCGGGCCGACGCCCACGAGCGACCCCGGCTGGCGCGCCTCGGGCTCGGCCACCGTCGCCGAGAGCACGTAGAAGCGAGCCGGGTCGGGTTGGGGCTTGAGCGAGAGGCAGCCGGCAGCCCCGGCCACGAGCACGAGCAGCATCCCCTGCCGGATCATCGCTTCTCCTCTCCGGGCCGGCCGCGCAGCAGCGCGCCCGGGTTGCGTTCCAGGTATTCGGTGAGCGAGCGCAGCGACTGCGCTGCGCCGGAAATGTCCCGCATGGCGTTCTCGACCCGCACGAAGGTGGGCGACTCCGGATCCAGGCTGACGCGCGCGGCGGCCAGCGTGGTGTCGAGCCGCCCGAGGCTCTCCTCGAGACGCGCGGAGGTGCGACGGAGCGACTCCATCGTCGGCCCCATCTGGTTGCTGACCGTGCCGGCGAGGCGCCCGACGCTGTCGGAGGTGCTCTGCAGCGTGACGAGCGTGTGCTGCAGCTCGGTGGCCATCTCGTTCACCTTGGCGTCGCCGAAGAGCTGGTTGACGTTGTCGAGCACCGTCTGCAGCCGCAGGGCGAGGCCCTGGAAATCGATCTTCGCGATGACGCGCAGCAGGTTGACCATCTCGGCCTGCAGGTCGGCGTCGCCGAGGGGCACCGCCGGCACTTCCATGAAGTCCACGCTCGGGTCGCGGATGTACACGGCAGGCACGTCCGGCCGGAACTCGAGGGCGAGGTATTTCTGGCCGGTGACGAAGCTTTCCGTCTGCAGTTCCGCGCGCAGGCCGCGCTGCACCATGCTGTCGATGACCGCGCGCTCGCGGAGGCGCCGTCCCGAGGCGCCGCGGCTGCGCACCCGCTGCTCGTCGATCTCGAAGACGACGGGAATGCTGCCGGCCATCGAGTCCTGCCCGAAGGAGAGGTAGATGCCCGTCACCTCGCCGACGACGATGCCGCGGAAGCGGACCGGCGCGCCGATCCTGAGGCCCGTCACCGAGCCGCCGAAGTAGGTGACGAAGGGCACCTTGCGCGAGAAGAACCGCCCGCCGCCCAGCATGGTGACGAGCGCCGTGGCGAGCGCGAGCCCGCCCAGCACGAAGATGCCCACCCACCGCGGGTTCCACTTCGCCATCAGGTCCGTCCCTCCCGCGGGTCGGTGCCACGATTGAGGAACCGGCGCACCGCCGGATGCGGCGCGTCGGTCTTGAGGACGTGCGGATCGCCGGAAGCAATGATGGTCCGGCTCTCCGTGTCGAGGAAGATGCTGTTCGACGCGATCGTGAAGATGCTGTCGAGCTCGTGCGTGACCACCACCACCGTGGCGCCCAGGCTGTCGCGCAGCTCGAGGATCAGCTGGTCCAGCAGCCGGGCCGAGACGGGATCGAGCCCCGCCGACGGCTCGTCGAAGAAGAGGATCTCCGGATCGAGCGCGATGGCCCGGGCCAGGCCCGCCCGCTTCTGCATGCCACCGCTGATCTCCGAGGGATAATAGTCTTCGAACCCGCGCAGGCCCACGAGCGCCAGCTTGAGCCGGGCCAGTTCACGGATCTCGGCCGGCGGCAGCTCGGTGTATTCCTCGATCGGCAGGGCAACGTTCTCGGCCAGCGTGAGCGAGCTCCACAGCCCGCCGGTCTGGAAGGTGACGCCGCAGCGCCGCAGCAAGCGGTCGCGTTCCTCCGGCCCGGCCGCGGTGAAGCTCTCGCCTTCGTAGCGGATCTCGCCCTCGACCGGCTCGAGCAGCCCGAGCAGGTGGCGCAACAGCGTGCTCTTGCCCGAGCCCGAACCGCCCATGACGACGAACACGTCGCCGCGGCGCACCGAGAAGTCGAGGTCGCGCATCACGACGCGGTCGCCGAAGGCCATCGTCAGGCCGCGGACCTCGATCGGATCAGAGTCCGAGGACATTGAACACGTAGGCGAAGATGCCGGCCGCCGCGATGATCAGGATGATGCCGAGCACCACCGCCGAGGTGGTGGCCCGGCCCACCGCGGCCGCACTGCGCCCGCAGCGGATGCCGTGCCAGCAGCCGGCCATCGCGACCAGCGCGCCGTAGACCGTGCCCTTGAAGAGGCCGCCGAGCAGGAACTTGAGCGGCACCGCCGCGCGCGCCTGGGTGAAGAACTGCAGCGGCGAGATGTCGAACATCGTGGAGGCGACGAGGCTGCCGCCCATGACGCCGATGACGTCGGCGTACAGGGTGAGCAGCGGCGTCATGATGACGAGCGCCATCACCCGCGGCAGCACGAGCGAGTCGACCACCGAGATGCCGTTGACGCGCAGCGCGTCGATCTCCTGGTTGGTCTGCATGGTGCCGATGGCGGCGGCATAGGAGGCACCCGAGCGGCCCGCGAGCACGATGGCCGTCATGACCGCCGCCATGTCGCGCACCATGGCGATGCCGACGAGGTTGGCGACGTACAGGGTGGCGCCGAACTCCTCGAGCTGGGCCGCGCCCACGAACGCGAGGATGAGGCCCAGGAGAAAGTTGACCAGCGCCACGACGCCAAGGGCCTCGGGTCCGGCCTGCTGGATGAGCAGCGCCAGATCACGGCCGCGGAACTGGGCGGTGCCACGCACCCAGCGCGTGAACGACAGGGCCACCTCGCCCACGAACTCGATGAAATCGCGCCCGGCGTGCCAGGTGTCGTAGGACGCCTCACCGAGGCGGTCGATGAAGTCCCGCTCCTCGGTCTCCCGCTGCACGTCGGGCCGCTCGGGCACCGCCCCGGCAAGCGCCAGCAGACGCCGGGCGCCCTGTGGCAGGCCGTCGGTCTCGATGGCCAACTCGCGCTCGCGCGCCGACTCCTCGAGACGCAGCAGGGTCGCGAGAAAGGAGGAATCCCAGCGTCGCACCGCCTCGGCCTGGAACCGGATTCGCGCGCCGCCCGGCAGCGCCGCCACGGCCGCGAGCGCTTCCGCGATGCCCGCCGGCGCGGCGCCAATGACCCATTCCCCGGCGAGGATGATCTCGAGCCCCACGTCGTCCGGGCGCACGCTGATGCTTGGCGCGGTGGTGGCGGGATCCGTCACGGTGGGGGGCATTGCCCGGAAACTCGTCACGAAACGCCTGTGGGGCAACGGGTTGGGGAATTCCTATTAGTCTTCATGACTGCTGATGAGCCAAACCTCCTCCCCGCTCGCCGATCGACTGCAAGCCGTCCTGGGCGACCGCTATCGCCTGGAGCGGGAGCTTGGCGCGGGCGGCATGGCCATCGTCTGGCTCGCCGAGGACGTGAAGCACCGTCGCAAGGTGGCCATCAAGGTGCTGCGGCCCGAGTTGGCGGCCGCCCTCGGCCCGAGCCGGTTCGTGCGCGAGATCGAAATCGCCGCGCAGCTGCAGCATCCGCACATCCTGCCGCTGCTCGACTCGGGTGAGGGCGACGGGCTCGCCTACTACGTCATGCCGTTCGTCGAGGGCGAGTCGCTGCGGGACCGTGTGGCACGGGCTGGTGCCCTGCCCCTCGCGGAGGCCCTGACGATCCTGCGCGATGTGGCCGACGCGCTCGCGTACGCCCACCGGCGCGGCGTCGTGCATCGCGACGTGAAACCCGACAACATCCTGCTCTCGGACGGGCACGCGCTGGTGATGGATTTCGGGATCGCCAAGGCGCTCTCGGATGCGCGAGGCGAGGCGCCGATGACGAGTGTCGGGATGGCCATCGGCACACCGGCATACATGGCACCGGAACAGGCCGCGGGCGACCCGGACGTGGACCATCGTGCCGACATCTACGCGCTCGGCTGTCTGGCGTACGAGACGCTGGGTGGACGGCCGCCGTTCACCGGTACCACGCCCCAACAGATCCTCGCCGCGCAGATCTCCCGGGTACCGGAACCACTCGCGAGCGTGCGGTCGGGCCTCCCCATCGCCGTCAACGACGCGGTCATGCGCTGCCTGGGCAAGCTGCCGGCCGAGCGCTTCGACACCGCCACCGAGTTTCGCAGCGCGCTCGACGGCGTGTCCGGCGCGACCGACGCGGTCGGATGGCCGGCGGCCCCTGGCCGCTGGTACGGGCATCCGTTCCGGGTGGCCGGTCAGTATGCGCTTGTCGCGACCGCGATCCTGGGACTCACGTACTTCCTCGTCATGCAGGTGGGGCTGCCCGACTGGGTGCTGCGTGCGGCCATCGCGCTCGCGGTGGCGGGCCTGCCGATGGTGATCGCCACGGGAGTCGCCGAGCGACGACGTGCCGTGGCGCGCGCCACAGGCATCGTCCATGCGAGCACCGAGTCGGCGCTTCGCAAGCACCTGACGTGGCAGCGGGCCGCGACCGGTGGCGGCATTGCCTTCGGCGTGCTGCTGCTGGCCGCGGGCGTCTATCAGGCGCTCGGTGCGCGCGGCATCGGGCCCGGGGCGTCGCTGGTCGGCGCGGGGCGGCTCAAGGAGCGCGACCGGATCGTCGTGGCGGACTTCCAGAACCGCACGACGGATTCGACGCTGGGCGCATCGCTCACCGAGGCGTTCCGCATCGACCTGGCGCAGACGCCGCTGGTCAGCGTGCTGAGCGCGAGCGAAGCGCAATCGGCGCTCGCGCGCATGGGGCGCGAGGCGGGCACGGCGCTCGACACGGCTGTCGCGCGCGAGCTGGCGCTGCGCGAGGGCGCCAAGGCCTACGTCGCGGGTGACGTCAGTGCCGTTGGAGGCAGCTACACACTCGTCGCCCGCGTGGTGAGCGCGGAAGACGGAGCGGAGCTCGTGGCGCTGCGCGAGACGGCGACCGACGCCGCCGCGCTGCTGCCGGCCATCGACCGGTTGTCGAGCCGCCTGCGCGAGCGGATGGGCGAGTCGCTGCGCTCGATCCGCGCCGGCGAGCCGCTGGAGCGAGTGACGACCAGCTCGCTCGAGGCCCTGCGGCTCTTCACCGAGGCAAACCGTGCGTCGTCGTACAGCAGGAACGACGAGGCCATCCGGCTCCTGAAGTCCGCGCTCGCCATCGACAGTGGCTTCGCCATGGCGTGGCGGAAGCTCGCGGCGGTCTACTCCAACGCCGGCGCGCCGGCGTCGCTGCGCCAGGAAGCGGCCACGCGCGCGTACCAGAACCGCGACCGGCTCCCCGTCATCGAACGCGACCAGGCCACGGCGCAATACTTCTGGTCGGTGAGCTACCAGCCCGACTCGGCGGAACGCGCATTCAAGTCGGTGCTGGCACGCAACCCGGATGATCCGGTCGCGCTGAACAACTACGGCATGCTGCTCAACCGCGTCAGCAGATTCGCGGATGCGGAGCCGCTGCTGCGTCGCGGCATCGAGCTCGACAGCAATCGTTCATCCTTCTACGTGAACCTCGCCTCGTCGCTCCTGGCGCAGCACAAGGTGGACGAGTCGGCGCGCGTGACCGACGCGCTCGAACGCAACTTTCCCAGTGCCGCCAACGTGGTCACCACGATGCGGCTCGAGCGGTTCGGCGCCGCGGGCCGCCGGGACTCGGCGCGACAGCTCGCGGAGCGTGTCATCTCCGGTGTCACGGAGGAACGGCTGCGCTCGGACCTCTCGATGGCGCTCGGGTCCATCGCGGCGGCCGAGGGACGCATCGACGAGGCAGAGCGGCGCCTGCGGGACGCCGAGGCGGCGGAGGCCGCCCGCGGGCGGCCGCAGGGCGCGCTGGACGTCGCCACGATGCGCGCCTTCATGGTCCTCGAGTATCGGCGGGACACCGCCGCCGCGGAGCGCATCGTCACCGAGGCGCGCCGTCGCTACCCGCTCGACAGCGTGCCTGCGGTGGACCGGCCGTACGGCGGCCTGGCGTCGATCGCCATGGAACTCGGCCAGTACGACGAGGCGCGGCGCATCGCGGCCGAATGGGCCAAGGCGACGCCCGTGGAGGTCCGGGAGGCACGCAGCCGCCTCGCACTGACCGAGGACGAGATCGCGATGCGGACGGGCCGCACCACGCCGGAGACGGAGCGCCGCGTCCGCGTGGCCATGGATTCCGCGCCCTGCATGCAATGCGTCTGGCTCGGCGCCGGCCGCATCTACGACCAGGCCGGACGCAGTGACTCCGCGCTGGCACTCTTCGAGCGGGGCGTCGCCTATCCGGGCGATGCCGACCGCATCTGGGAAGACGGCTTCAGCCTGCCACGCGCCTACCGTCGCCTCGGCGAGCTCCACGAGCAGCAGGGGAACCGCGCCAAGGCGCTACAGTACTATGGATTGTTCGTCGAGCTCTGGCGGAACGCGGATCCGGACCTACAACCGGCCGTGCGCGAGGTGAAGCAGCGCATGGCCCAGCTCGCCGGGGAGCCGCGCTAGCGCGCGGGCCTCGCAGTCGGCGGTGCCGAAGGGCCTGCGGGCCTTCGGCACCGAACACCGCGAACCCGCGCGCTACCCGTGCCCTCCACTGCCGATCTCGTCCGTCTCGCCTGGCGCCACCCGGGCTGCCGCAAGCGACTCCGTCTCCCACTCGCGATCATCGCCGCGCTGTTCTTGATCGGCGTGCTACTGCGCCGTGCCGCCGTGCGTGCCGCGGCCGCCGACGGCGTGGTGATCTCGGACACGACTAGCGACGCGGCGGTGTGGGGACTGCGCTACCCGCAATACTTTCGCGACTGGCGTGGCGCGATGCGGCCGCGGCAATCGGCGACCGGTGACGATCGCCGGGCGGAGCTCGATCCGCGTCTCGCGCGCATGTGGGCGGGCTACCGGTTTCTCGAGGAGCAGGTGCCGCACGGCGGACACGCCCAGTCCCTGGGCGCCACCGATTCGGCCGGTGCCGCGCCACCCGTCGGCTGCCTGACGTGTCATGGCTCGATCTACCCGGCGCTGCTGCGCGCCGGCGAGGGCGATGTCATGCGCGGGGCCGACTCGCTGCAGACCCTGCACTACGATCAACTGCGCGAACAAGTGCGTCATCCGGTGGGGTGCCTCGACTGCCACGATCCCGCCTCGATGCGGCTGCGGGTGACGCGCCCCGCCTTCATCGAAGGATTGCGGCGCGAGCACGCCCGGCGCGGGATTCGGGGCTACGACGCGAACCGGGACGCTTCGCCGCAGGAGATGCGCAGCTACGTCTGCGCGCAGTGTCACGCGGAATACTTCCTGGATGGCCCGGGCGAGCGCGTGACGCTGCCCTGGTCGCGCGGACTGCTGGCGGATTCCATCCTCGCCGTCTACGACAGCACGGGGCATACGGACTGGGTCCATCCGGCAAGCCAGGCACCAGTGCTCAAGGCGCAGCATCCCACCTACGAGCTGTTCACGCAGGGCGCCCACGCACGGGCGGGCGTGACCTGCACCGACTGTCACATGCCGCAGCGCCGCGTACGGGGGCACGAAGTGACCGACCACCGCACGCAGGACCCGCTGGCCGACGTGGACCTCACGTGCCGGCCGTGCCATGACGGCTCGTCGAAGGCGCTGCAGGACCGGGCGGCGCAGGTGCAACGGCGCACGCTCGAGTTGCGCACGCTCGCGCTCGACGCGCTGCTTTCGCTCATCGGCGACCTCGAGAGCGCGCGCTCGATCGACAGCAACGGCATCACGCTGCGGCCCGCGCGCGACTTCCAGCGACGCGCGCAGTTCCTGCTCGATTTCGTGGAATCGGAGCGTTCCGCCGGCTTCCACGCGCCGCAGGAGAGCGCGCGGCTGCTCGCAACGAGCATCAACTACAGCCGGCTCGGACAGACGCTGCTCCGCGGCGACGGGCGCCCGCCGTTCGTCGACGGCCAACCCGGCAAGCCTCGCCGGAAGGCGGAAGTGAAGGGCGGCAGCGGGCTGAAGCGGGCGAGCACGTGGCCGGACGTGGTCGAAACGCGGTGAAGCCCGGGCGAGTGGTGGCCCGTGCGACGCGTGGCTAGCTTCCCGGTATCGATGCTCCACCTCCTGCGTAACGCCGAGCTGTACGCCCCGGAACTCCGCGGCCGACAGCATCTCCTCATCGGTGGAGGCACCATCCTCTGGATCGGTGCCGAACCACCCGCGCTCGACGCGTCGCTCGGTGTCGCCGAGATCGACCTCGAGGGGCGGCGCGTCATCCCCGGCCTCATCGACGGCCATGCGCACCTGACCGGCGGTGGCGGCGAGGCGGGTTACCAGACCCGCGTCCCTCCCGTCTTCCTCTCGCGATTCACTGCGGCCGGCGTCACCACCGTCATCGGCGTCCTCGGCACCGACGACGTCACGCGCGATACGGCGGCCCTCGTGGCCACCGCACGCGGACTCGAGGCGGAGGGCCTCTCGGCTTGGTGCCATACCGGCGGGTACCACTACCCCCCCGTGACGCTGACCGGGTCGGTGCGCGGCGACATCGTGCACATCGATCGGATCATCGGTGTCGGCGAGGTGGCGTTGAGCGACCATCGCTCCAGCCAGCTCACGCTTGAAGAACTCCTCAAGCTCGCCGGCGAGGCGCACGTGGGTGGACTCATGACGGGCAAGGCCGGGATCGTGCACCTGCACATGGGCGACGGCGAGCGCGGACTCGAACTGGTGCGCGCGGCCCTCGCCACGGCCGAGATCCCGGCGCGCGTCTTCAACCCCACCCACGTCAATCGCCGCCGCGGCCTGTTCGACGAGGCCATGGCGCTCGCCGAGCGCGGGGCGACGGTGGACGTGACGGCATTCCCGGTGGAAGAGGGCGAGGATGCCTGGAGCGCCGCCGACGCACTGGCACGCTGGCTGGACGCGGGGTTGCCGTCGCATCGCATCACGGTGAGCTCGGACGCCGGCGGCTGCCTGCCGGTCTTCGACGAGGAGGGTCGCGTGCACAGCATGGACGTGGGCGCGCCCGGTGCGCTCGTGACGACGCTCGCCGAGCTGGTGGCGCGCGGCCGGCCGCTGGAGCAGGTCCTGCCCCCCTTCACTTCCAATGTCGCCGACCTGCTGCGCCTCCCCGCCAAGGGACGGCTCCATCCGGGTGCCGATGCCGACCTCGTGGTGCTCGACGAGCGAGGCGGCGTGCACGACGTGATGGCGCGCGGCCTGTGGCACCTGCGCGACCGCGCCGCCGTGGTGCGGGGCACCTTCGAAGGAGCACTGGCATGAGCCCGTCGAAAACGACGGAGGGACAACCGCGCGGCTACATCATTCCGATCGGCGGCGCCGAGAAGGTCCAGGAGCCCGCGATCCTCAAGCGCTTCGTGAAGCTCTGCGGCGGGCGCCATGCGCGCATCGCCATCATTCCGACGGCATCGCTGATGTCGGACACGGGCAGCCGCTACGAAGAGCTGTTCGACGAGCTCGGCGCCAGCAGCGCCCAGTCGTTCACGCTCGAAGAGCGCGCCGACGGCGGCAATCCCGACACCCTCAAGAAGCTGGAACGCGTCACGGGCGTCTTCTTCACCGGCGGCAACCAGTTGCGCCTCTCGACCCACCTGGGCGGCACGCCGGTGGCCAAGGCGATCCGCATCCTCAATGCGCGCGGCGTGCACGTCGCCGGCACCTCGGCGGGTGCAGCATTCCTCTCCGAACACATGATCGCGTTCGGCGAGGAGGGTGCCTCGCCCCGGGTGGGGAGCGTGACGCTCTCGGCGGGCCTGGGCCTCACCAATCGCGTCATCATCGACCAGCACTTCCGCCAGCGCGACCGCCTGGGCCGGCTGCTCACGGCGCTGGCCTACAACCCGTTCGCGGTCGGCATGGGCCTCGATGAGGACACGGCCGCCTTCATCGGGCCGGACGAGACGATCGAGGTGGTCGGCTCCGGCGCGGTGACGGTGGTGGACCCGTCCGAAGTCGAGTTCAGCTCGATGGACCAGGCCGCGAAGGGCGAGCCCGTCTGCCTGCTCGGCATCAAGCTGCACATCCTGGTGCAGGGATCGACGTTCAACCTGCACACGCGCGTGGCGGCACCGGGATCGGTGGCGGTGGCCAAAGGGTAGGTGGCTGGCCGACGGGAAGCGGCGATGGCGGGAGGGGCTTCGGGCCTTCCCGCCTTTTGCTTGGGGAGGTAGGCTAGAGCAGGCAGGCACACTCCTCCGGATCATCCGTCAGAGGCGATCATGAAGATTCTCGAGCGCTCGGTCTATGTGGGGCCGAGCCTGTACGCGCATTTCCCCGTGATCCGGCTCGAAGTGGACCTCGGCCCGCTCGAGGAGTGGCCCACCGTGCGGCTCGGCGAGACGTTCATCTCGGCGCTGCTCGCGGCGCTGCCGGGGCTCGCGGAGCACACCTGCTCGTACGACGAGGCGGGCGGCTTTCTCCGGCGCTGTCGCGAGGACGAGGGGACGTGGCTCGGGCACGTGTTGGAGCACGTGGCGATCGAGTTGCAGCACGTGGCCGGGCGGCACGTCACGTTCGGCAAGACGCGCTCGCTCGACCGGCCCGGGCTGTACCAGGTCATCTACGAGTACGAGGAGGAGACGGTGGGCCACGAGGCGGCCAACCTCGCGCTCACGCTGATCCAGTCGCTGCTGCCACCCGAGCTGCGCACGACGGGCGCCGTCCCGCCCGATTTCGACTTCGAGCAGGAGAAGGAGTCCTTCATCCGCTTCACGCAGCGGCGCGAGCTGGGGCCCAGCACGGCCTCATTGGTGAGTGCCGCCCAGGACCGCGGCATCCCGTGGATCCGGCTCAACAGCTTCAGCCTGGTGCAGTTCGGGCACGGCAAGTACCAGCAGCGCATCCAGGCCACCGTGACGAGCCGCACGCCACACATCTCCGTGGAGCTTGCCTCCGACAAGGAAGAGACGAACAAGATCCTCGGCATCCTCGGCCTGCCGGTGCCCAAGCAGCGCCTCACGTCGAGCGAGGGCGAGGCGGTGCGTGCCGCGCGCCACATCGGCTACCCGGTGGTGGTGAAGCCGTACAACGGCAACCACGGTCGCGCCGTCGCGATCCATCTCACGGACGACGAGCAGGTCCGGGCCGCGTTCCGCGCGGCGCAGGAGGTGAGCCGCAGCGTCATCGTGGAGAGCTACATCACCGGCGACGACCACCGCATGGTGGTCGTGAACGGTCGCCTGGTGGCGGTCGCGAAGCGCGTACCCGGCCATGTCGTCGGCGATGGCGCGCACACCATCGAGGAGCTCGTGGCGATCGTGAACAGCGACCCGCGCCGCGGCGTCGGTCACGAGAAGGTGCTCACCCGCATCGAGTTCGATGCACAGGCCGACCGGCTGCTCGCCGACAAGGGCTATACCCGCCAGACGGTGCCGGGCGCGGGCGAGATGGTCTTCCTGCGCTCCACCGGCAACCTCTCGACGGGTGGCACCGCGATCGACGTGACCGACCTCGTGCATCCCGACAACGAGGAGATGGCGGTGCGTACCGTGAAGGCGATCGGCCTCGACGTGGGCGGCGTGGACTTCCTTTCGCCCGACATCACGGTGTCGTACAAGGAGAACGGCGCGGCCATCTGCGAAGTGAACGCGGCCCCGGGCTTCCGCATGCACGTCGCGCCGAGCGAGGGCAAGCCGCGCGACGTCGCGGGTGCGGTGCTGGACATGCTGTTCCAACCGGGCAACCCCTTCCGCATCCCGATCGCCGTGGTGACGGGCACCAACGGCAAGACGACGACGGCGCGCATGCTGGCGCACATCCACAAGCTCGCCGGCCGCTGCGTGGGGCTCACCACGACCGACGGCGTGTACATCGATGGCCAGTGCACCGTGAAGGGCGACATGACGGGCCCCACGGCCACGCGCATGGTGCTCAAGGACCCCGACGTGGACGTGGCGGTGCTCGAGGTGGCGCGTGGCGGCCTGCTGCGCGCCGGCATGGGCACGCGCTTCGTGGACGTGGCGTGCGTGCTGAACGTGCAGTCCGACCACCTGGGCCTCAAGGGCATCGACACCCTCGAGCAGCTCGCCGAGGTGAAGCGGATCCCGATCGAGGTGGCGAAGGACACGGCGGTGCTCAACGCCGACGACCCGCTGGTGCTTCGCATGGCCGACCACACGGACGCGAAGAACATCTGCTACGTGACGATGAACCCGACGCACTCGCTGGTGCGCGACCACATTCGCCATGGCGGGCGTGCCGTGTCGCTCGAGACCGGCGTCAACGGGCAGATGATCACGATCTACGACCACGGCACGCACATTCCGCTGCTGTGGAGCCACCTGGTGCCGGCCACGCTCGAGGGGCGCGCCGTGCACAACGTGCAGAACGCCATGTTCGCGGCGGCGATGGCGTTCAGCATGGGCGTGAAGCTGGAGGACATCCGCCACGGCCTGCGCACCTTCGACTCGACGTTCTTCCAGACGCCGGGCCGCATGAACGTGTTCGACGAGCTGCCCTTCAAGGTGATTCTCGACTACGGGCACAACCCGTCGGCGGTCGAGGCGATGTGTCAGCTCGTCGAGCGGCTCGACGTGACGGGCCGGCGCATCGTGGTGCTGGCCGCCCCCGGCGACCGCCGCGACCAGGACATCCGCGCCATCGCGGAAATCTGCGCCGGGCGGTTCGACCACTACATCTGCCGCCGGGACGACGGCCTGCGCGGGCGCCGGCCCGACGAAGTGCCCTGCATGCTGCACGAAACGCTGCTGGCCAACGGGGTGGAATCGGCGCAGGCGCAGATCATTCCCGACGAGCAGGAAGCGATCGATGCGGCGCTCGGCATGGGCCACCCGGGCGACGTGGTGCTCATCTTCGTGGATGCCATCGCGCGGGGGTGGAAGCAGGTCACCCGGTTCCAGCCCGA
>JBJMOZ010000161.1:0-5989 GCA_045803465.1 Gemmatimonadales bacterium
CTGCGAGGGGAGTGAGTCGAGCCTCAGCCCCCTGCAATCGCCCCCAGCACGATGAACGGCTCCTCCCCCCTCGCCACCGCCTCCGGCAGCAGCGCATCCGCGGGCTCATGCGACAGGTCCTGCCCGCACGCGAAGTAGCGCACGAACGGCCGGCGGGCCAGGGTGCCGTGCTTGCGGATCGTGCCGGAGAGCATCGGATAGCGCGCCTCGAGCGCGTCGAGCACCGCGCGCTGGGTCACGGTGCCGTCGACGTCCACCGTGACCTCGCCCGACACCCGCGCCAGCGTGCGCAGGTGTGCGGGCAGCTCCACGCGGATCATTGGAGCGTCTGCACCTCGACCGACAGCACCGACGGCAGGTCGCGCACGATGGCGCTCCAGCTGTCGCCGCCGTCGGGGGACCTGTAGACCTGACCGCCGGTGGTGCCGAAGTACACGCCGCACGGGTCGAGCCGGTCGATCGACGTCGCGTCGCGCAGCACGTTCACGTAGCAATCCTTCTGCGGCAGGCCCTTCGTGAGCGCCTCCCACTCGTTCCCGCCGGTACGGCTGCGGTAGACGCGCAACTTCGCGTCCGGCGGGTAGTGCAGCGAGTCGCTGGTGATCGGCACCACGTAGATGGTGTCGGGCTCGTGCGCGTGCACCTCGATGGGGAAACCGAAGTCGGTGGGCAGGTCGCCGCTGATCTCGTGCCAGTTCTCGCCGCCGTCGTCGCTGCGCATGACGTCCCAGTGCTTCTGCATGAAGAGCACGTCGGGGCGCGACGGGTGCATCGCGACGCGGTGGACGCAGTGGCCCACCTCCGCCTCGGGATCGGGGATGTACTGCGAGCGCAGCCCGCGGTTGGTGGCCCGCCAGGTACACCCGGCGTCGTCGCTGCGGAACGAGCCCGCCGCCGAGATGGCGATGTGCATGCGGCCCTCGTGCACGGGATCGAGGAGGATGGTGTGCAGGCCCAGACCGCCGGCGCCCGGCTGCCACGACGGGCCGGTCTTATGGGTGCGCAGGCCCGACATCTCGTGCCACGACTTGCCGCCGTCGGTGGAACGGAAGAGCGCCGCGTCCTCGACGCCCGCGTAGACCGTGTCCGGATCCTTGAGCGACGGCTCGAAATGCCACACGCGCGCGAACGCCCACGGATGCTGGGTGCCGTCGTACCACTGGTGCGTGTCGGTCACGCCGTCGTACTTGAACTCGTTGCCGACCGCGTCCCAGGTCTTGCCGCCGTCGTCGGAGCGCTGCACCTGCTGCCCGAACCAGCCGCTCGACTGCGAGGCGAAGATCCGGTTCGGATCGGCCGGCGAACCCTTGAGGTGGTACATCTCCCAGCCGCCGAACAGCGGACCCTGGACGTTCCAGTTGTCGCGCTTGCCGTCGGCCGTGAGGATGAACGCGCCCTTCCGCGTACCGACGAGTACCCGTACGCCGCTCATGCACTGCTCCCGGTCTGGAGTGAAGAAGTCCCCATTGATTTGGCGTCGGGGACGGCGGTTGGCAAGAGGTGGCGGAGTGCTATGCGGTGGACGCTGACTTGAATCGGGACACCCTACGCCTCCATCTCGTTCACCAGCATCTCCAACTCGGCCACCAACGCTTCGTTCGCCCGCCCCTTCATCGCCTCGAGCAGCGCGCGATAGTACCAGCGCGATCCATCCCGACCGCCACCCGTGCGCTCCCAGGCTTTCGCGCCCTGGCGACGCAGTTCCTGCACGATGATGCGCGCGTTGTGCACCTTGCACGCGAGATCGACGAGCAGCGCCGCATCGGGCGCCGTGGCCAGTCGCGCGATGTAGCGTTCCTTCCGCTCGCGCCACGGCGGCTTGGGCGTCGAGTCGGCGTCGGTGAGCGACTGGACCAGGCGCGCGACGTCGGGACCGAACTGGGACCAGATGCGGTCGAGCGTCGACGGACCACCCTGGTCCTCGACGGCGTCGTGCAGTGCCGCCGCGATGGCCTGGTCCTCGGTGCCGCCGTGCTCGAGCACGAGCGCCGTGACCGCGAGCAGGTGCGACGCATAGGGAATGGTAGTTCCTTTCCGCAGCTGCAAACGATGGAGATCGAGGGCCAGCGTCAGCGCACCGATGAAGCGTTGGGTGATGACGGGGGCGTGCGGGGCGAGATCGGTGGTGGCCATGTGAGGTAGGTAGGGGTGAAATACCCGCGCCCTGCCGTCTCGTGGACGACAGGGCGCTGAACATTCGGGAACCTACTTCTTCGCCGCGGGACCGCTGGGTTCGCTCATCGAGCGCATGCGCTCGCGCATCTCGGCGACGTTCTTGTCGAACGTCTTCGACTGGTCGGGCGTGAGGACGGCGCGATAGGCCTTCGTCTGCTGATCGCGCATCGCCATCATGTGCGCGCGCATCGCGGAGTCCGGCGTCTCGCCCGGCTTCATCTGCGAGCGCATCTGCTCGCGCATCGGCTCGTTGGCCTTCCAGATCGAGTCGACCTTCGTCTGCTGGTCGGCGGTGAGGGTGATGCCCTGCAGGAGGCCCTGCCCGGACTTGGGCGGGCCCATGCGGCCACCGCCGCCCCCACCTCCGCCGCCCTGTGCGAAGGCGGGCGTGGCGAGGAGGACGAGCAGGCCGGAGAGGAAGAGTATGCGACGCATGGGGACTCCTTGAGAGCGCGAAATTAGGTACGGATTGCAAGCTAAGGGGGACGGTGGCGGGGCGCGCCTGTTAAGGGCGACAGGAGCCGGGAGCCATTGACGTAACAGTGTTAACCAACCGAACATTGTTCCATGCCACCTTCTCTCGCCCGCCGAGACCGGGAGCGCCACGAGACCCGCACGCTCATCCTCGATGCCGCGCGCGAACTCTTTGCGCGCGACGGCTACGAGAACGTCACCATGCGGGCCATCGCCAAGCGGATCGAGTATACGCCGACGGCGATCTATCATCACTTCGAGGACAAGGAAGCGCTGCTCACGGAGCTGTGTCATGTGGATTTCCGCTCGCTCGCCGGCGTGTTCCTGCGCACCCAGGGCGTCGAGGATCCGGTGGAGCGGCTGCGGCAGATCGCCGCGGCGTACGTCGAGTTCGCCATCGAGCACCCGCAGCAGTACCGGTTTCTGTTCCTGATGGAGCATCCCGGAAAGCTGGAGCACCCGAACAAGGAGAACCCCGAGAAGAACGCCTACGGGTTCGTGCGGCAGACCGTGAGCGAATGCATCGCATCCGGCCGGCTGCGGCCGCAGTACCGCGACCCCGACCAGGTGGCGCAGATGTGCTGGGCCGCGTGCCACGGCGTGATCGCGCTGCATGTGAACTTCGAGGGTGACGAGTGGGTGAACTGGCAGGAGCCGCGGGAGACGGCGCGGCTGACGATGGATGCGCTGATCGAGGGAATGCTGCTTCAGGTACCGTCGTAAAGCTGTGAGCCGGCCCGGGATGAAACCCGGGCCCATCGTCCGCCGTCCGTGCAGGTCGACCCCCAACGTGGATTACCGATGCGCCGACTGCCCGTCCTGCTGCTGCCTTGCCTGCTCGCCATGCCCGCCGCCGCGCAGGGCCCGATCGACTTCACGCGCCTGCGACCCGCGAGGGACAGCTTCGTCGTGATGCTGCAGGGCAAGCCGGCCGGCTATGAACTGATCACCCTCGAGAAGACCGACGCGGGCTTCCTCGTCGTGGACCACACCAACCTGATGCCGCGCATGCAGCAGGTCACCGAGATCGTCATCGGCGCGAACGGGGAGATGACGTCGGTGAAGCAGCGCGGCGAGGTGTCGGGCCTCGAGATGATGATCGACGTGGCGTACGCCGGCGGGAAGGCGACGGGAAGCGCCACGACGCCGAGCGCCGGCGGCGGCACGGAGACGCGCGCGGTGGCGGGCGACGTGCCCGCCTACGTCGTCGACGACAACGTGCTGCTGCCGCTGCTGCCGGGCATCGCGTGGCGGCCGGGGCTCGCGGTGACGGTGCCGGTGTTCGCGTCGGGACGGAGCGAGCTGATCAACGTGACGCTGCGGGTGGTGGGCACGGAGAAGCTGCAGGTGCCGGCCGGGATGTTCGACGCGTACAAGGTGGCGGTGGAGGGGATGAAGCAGCCGATGACGCTGTACGTGAACACGGGGCTGCCGCACCGGGTGCTGAAGGCGGCGCCGCAGGGGGCGCCGATAGAGTTCGTGGCGGCGAGGTAGCGGGGAGCAAGGTCGAAGCGGCTCGCCCCTACCTCGCCGCAGCGCTCACTGCACCCACCGCTCCATCGCCAGCTCGAGGTCGCGCTTTGCGGCCTCGAGCTGCTTGTTGAGCGTCCCCGCCTTCTTCGCACCCTCGCCACCGCCGCCGTAGAGCGTCGGGTCGGCAAGCTGCTTCTCGAGTTCCGCAACCTTGGTCTCGGCGACCTGCACCGCGCGCTCGCGTTCTTCCGCGTCGCGCTTGGCCTTCTTGCCGTCGTCCGGCCCCGGCGCCCTCGCCGCCGCGCGCTTCGCCTTCTCGCGCTCGGCCTGGCGCGCCGCCGACTCGGCTTCCGCGGCCAGCGAGGCACGCCGCCTGGCGCGATCGGCGGCCATCACTTCCCACTCCACGAACGGGCCGCCGTAGTCCTCGAGGCGCAGGCCGTCGAACGCCCACACCTTGGTCGAGAGCTCGCGCAGGAAGGCGCGATCGTGGCTCACGAGGATGACCGTGCCGCCGTATTCCTCGATGGCGTCTTCCATGGCCTCGATGGATTCCACGTCGAGGTGGTTGGTGGGCTCGTCGAGGATGAGTAGGTTGGCGCGCTCGAGCGTGATGAGCGCCAGCGCCACGCGCGCGCGCTCGCCGCCCGAGAGGATGCTGGTGTTGCGCAGCACCTCGTCGCCCGAGAAGCCGAAGCAGCCGAGATGGCCCTGGATGTGGCCGCGGGTCCAGGTGGGACGCAGGTCGGCGATGCAGTCGTAGATGGTCTTGTTGACCGGCACCTGCGCGAGGTCCTGGCGGAACCACGCCGGCGTCACCGAGCCGCCGAGCTCGCAGTGCCCTGAAGCGGGCGCGCGCGCGCCGAGGAGTGTCGCGAGCAGCGTCGACTTGCCGGCGCCGTTCGGGCCCACGAGCGCGATGACCTCGCTGCGGCGCGCGACGGCGCTGAAGTTCTGCACCAGCACCCGCTCGCCGATGGCGACGGTGAGCTTGTCGGCCACGACCACCTGGTCGCCGCCGCGCTCGTCGGCCTCGAGCTTGAGCACCATGGCGCCGGACTCGCCGGGCGGCGGCGACAGGCGCGGCAGGCGCTCGAGCTTGTCGCGGCGTCCCTTCGCCTGCGCACTGTGGCGGCCGGCGATGTTGCGGCGGATGTAGTCCTCTTCCTTCGCGATCTGCTTGCGCTGCTGCGCCACCTGGCGCGACAGCGTGAGCTCGCGCTCCGCACGCTGGGTGACGAACGCCGAGTAGCCGCCCCGGTAGGCGACGGTGGTGCCGGCGGAGACGTGGAGGATGTGGTCCACGGTGTCGTCGAGGAACGCGCGGTCGTGGCTGATGACGAGGACCGTCTCACCGAACTCGTGGAGGTAGTTCTTCACCCACTCGGTGGTCTCGAGGTCGAGATGGTTGGTGGGCTCGTCGAGGAGCAGCAAGTCCGCCGGAGCCACGAGCTGCTGCGCCAGGCCGAGCCTCCCCCGCTCGCCACCGCTCAGCTGCGTCAGTGGGCGTGAGCGCGCCTCGTCCGGATTGAATCCCAGCCCGTCCAGCACGGCGTCGATCCGGGCCGCGATCGTATACCCGCCCTCGCGGTCGAATCGTTCCAGATCGCGATCGTAGCGGGCCAGCATCTGCGGCGTGCAGCGGTCGCCGGCCTCGGAGAGCTCCACCGCCTGCGCCGCTAGCGAGCGCTCGAGTGCGAGCAGCTCCCCGAAGGCGCCCGCGGCGGCCTCCCACACCGTCGCAGCTCCGCCGAACTCGCGGTGCTGCTCCATCATCGAATGGCGGAGGCCGCTCGCGCGCGCGACGGTCCCCGCGCTGGGCTCGGCCTCGCCCGCGATGATCCGGAACAGCGTCGTCTTGCCGGAC
>JBJMOZ010000040.1:0-5886 GCA_045803465.1 Gemmatimonadales bacterium
CCGACCGGCAGGGGATCGTGCACGTGATCGGACCTGAGCTGGGCGTCACGCAGCCCGGCATGACGATCGTCTGCGGCGATTCGCACACCGCCACGCACGGCGCCTTCGGCGCGCTCGCGTTCGGGATTGGCACGAGCGAGGTCGAGCACGTGCTGGCGACGCAGTGCCTCGTGCAGGGCAGGCCGAAGGCGATGCTGATCCGCTACGAGGGCGACCTCGGCTTCGGCGTCACGGCCAAGGACCTCATCCTCGGGACGATCGGCCAGATGGGCACCGACGGGGCCACCGGCCACGTCGTCGAGTTCGCCGGCGACGCGATCGAGCGGCTCGGCATGGAGGGCCGGATGACGGTCTGCAACATGACGATCGAGGGCGGCGGCCGCGCGGGCATGATCGCGCCCGACGACACCACGTTCCAGTGGAGCGACGGCCGCCCCGCCGCCCCGGACGACTTCGCGACGGCCGTCGAGCGCTGGCGCGAGCTGAGCACCGACCACGGCGCGGAGTTCGACCGCGAGGTGGAGGTCGACGCGACCGCCTTGAGCCCGCAGGTCACCTGGGGCACGACGCCCGAGATGGTGGCGCCCGTGACGGGCGAGGTCCCTTCGCCGCGCAGCGAGGGCGAGGAGCGCGCGCTCGTCTACATGGGCCTCGAGGCCGGCACGCCGATCCAGGAGATCGCGCTCGACCGCGTCTTCATCGGCTCCTGCACGAACTCGCGGATCGGCGACCTGCGCGCCGCCGCCAGCGTGATCGACGGCCGCAGGGTCGCCTCGAGCGTCGACGCGATGGTCGTGCCGGGTTCGCAGCAGGTGAAGGCCCAGGCCGAGTCGGAAGGGCTCGACGACGTCTTCAGGAGCGCGGGCTTCGACTGGCGCTCGGCGGGCTGCTCGATGTGCCTCGGGATGAACCCCGACACGCTCTCGCCCGGCGAGCGCTGCGCCTCGACCTCGAACCGCAACTTCGAGGGACGCCAGGGGCGCGGAGGGCGCACGCACCTGCTGAGCCCGGTCATGGCGGCCGCCGCCGCGGTCGAGGGCCGCCTCGTCGACGCGCGAACACTCCTGTGAGCGGCGGGCGGGAGCCGGTCGGGGCGATGCACTGCGGGGCTCCGCCGGCTCTCCGTCCTCCGCTCGAACTCCCGAGGACCTGATGCTGCCATTCCGGACCCACACCGGTCGCGCCGCGGTGCTGCCACGCGCCAACGTCGACACCGACCAGATCATCCCGAAGCAGTTCCTGAAGCGCATCGAGCGAAGCGGCTTCGGCCAGTTCCTGTTCCATGACTGGCGGCAGCAACCCGGCTTCGAGCTCAATCGTCCGGAAGCCGCGGGCGCCACGATCCTCGTGGCCGGTGAGAACTTCGGCTGCGGTTCGTCGCGGGAGCACGCACCCTGGGCGCTCGCCGACTACGGTTTCCGCGCCATCATCGCGCCTTCCTTCGCGGATATCTTCTTCGGCAACTGCTGCCAGAATGGGCTGCTGCCCGTGGTGCTGTCGGTCGACGAGGTGGAGCGCCTGCTGGGGCTCGGCACCGGCCGGCCACTCGACCTGACCGTGGATCTCGAGCAGTGCACGGTCGCCGGCCCGCAGGGCTTCCTCGCGACGTTCACGATGGATGCGTACCGGCGCGGGATGCTCCTCGAGGGGCTCGATGAGATCGGCCGTACGCTCAAGCTCGAGGCACTCATCGCAGCGTGGGAACGACAGCGCGACATGGAGGGCGTGGCATGACGGAGTTCCGGATCGCGGTCCTGCCGGGCGATGGCATCGGGCCCGAGGTGACGCGCGAGGTCGAGCGGGTGCTGAGCGCGGCCACCGCGCGCAGCGGCACATCGCTTCGGTTCGCCCACCACCTCATCGGGGCATCGGCCTACCATGCCACCGGGCAGGTGTTTCCCGCCGAGACGCGCGCAGCCGTGGCCGCGGCCGACGCGGTGCTGCTCGGTGCGGTCGGCGACCCGTCGCTCGATCGCGCGCCGCGCGACCAGCGGCCGGAAGCGGCGCTGCTGGGCCTGCGAAGTCTCCTCGGCGCCTATGCCAACCTGCGTCCGGTGCGGGCGCGCCCGGCGCTGGCCGGCCGTTCGCCCATCCGGCCGGAGCTCCTGCAGGGCGTCGATGTGCTCATCGTGCGGGAACTCACCGGCGGCCTCTACTTCGGCGAGCCGCGGGGCCGGTACGGCTCGCGGGCGGTGAACACCCTCACGTACGAGGTCACCGAGGTGGAGCGCATCGCGAGGGTGGCCTTCAAGGCGGCCGCCGAGCGGCGCGGCATCGTGACATCGGTGGACAAGGCGAACGTGCTCGAGGTCTCGCAACTGTGGCGGGAGACGGTGGTGCGGGTCGCGCAGGAGTATCCCGCCATCCGGCTGGACCATCAGTACGTGGACATCTTCGCCATGCGCCTGGTGGCCACACCAGCGGCATTCGACGTGGTGCTGACCGACAACATGTTCGGCGACATCCTGAGCGACGAGGCGGCGGTGCTGGCCGGGTCGCTGGGCCTCCTGCCGTCGGCGTCCCTCGGAACAGGTCCGGGACTCTACGAGCCCATCCACGGCTCGGCGCCCGACATCGCCGGGAAAGGCATCGCCAACCCGATCGGCGCGATCCTCTCCGGCGCAATGATGCTGCGCCACAGCCTCGGGTTGCCCGAAGCCGCCGACACGATCGATTTCGCGGTGGACCGCGTGCTCAGTCAGGGGCTGCGCACGGCGGACATCGCCTCGGCCGGGGAGGCCACGGTCTCGACGGCGGAGATGGGTGAGGAGATCGCGCGCGCGGTGCGGGAGGATGCGCCGGCGCTCGCGCGAACCTGACAATACATGCAATGGTGCCCGGCGCCGGGGCGCTCTAGCTTCCGACAAGCCCTCTCCAAGGAACCGACACCATGCTCCGCAGCACGCTCGTTCTCGTCCTCCTCGCCAGCGCACCGTTGACGCTTGTGGCCCAGGGGAACCCCACCGCCGTACCCGAGGGCTCGTGCACCGACGCGGCGCCGCCGCAGGGCTTCCGCGCGTCGTTCGGCAGCTCCGCCGACAACGTCCGGGTCCTGCTGTGCGGTGGCGTGAAGTATCTCGCCGAGACGGACCGCGGTGGCCAGATCCGCCTGGAGCTGCGGCCGCTCACCGCAGGGGTGCAGCAGCCGCAGATTCGCGAAGGGATGATGGGCTCCGACATCCAGGGCGGCCGCAGCTGGGTGCTCGACGTGGGCACGACGGGGATCTTCGAGATCCGCGTGGTCGGCGTGGGTGGAGGAATTCCGGTGAACCTCACCGTGACGCCTCGCGTCGACAAGAGCAAGGAAAAGTCCGCGCAGGAGCAGGAGAAGGCCGCGAAGAAGGCGGCCGACGAGCAGAAGAAGGCGGAGGAGAAGGCGGCGAAGGAAGCCGAGAAGGCCCGCAAGGAGGCCGAGAAGCAGGCGAAGAAGGCCGCCGAAGGTTCGTGAGACTACGACGGGGCGCCTATCAAGGCGCCCCGTCGCGCATTCAGGCGTCGGTGACGGCGCCCCGGCACGCGCTGGTGACGAGCTTGGCGTACTTCGCGAGCACGCCGCGCGTGTAGCGCGGTTCGCGTGGCATCCAGCGGCTGCGTCGTTCGGCGAGCACTGCATCGGGCAGGTCGACGGCCAGGAGCAGTTGGCGCGCGTCGATGACGATCGGGTCGCCCTCCTGCACCAGCGCGATCGGCCCGCCCACGGCGGCCTCCGGCGCCACGTGACCCACCACCATCCCGTAGGTCCCGCCCGAGAACCGTCCATCGGTGATGAGTCCCACCGTATCTCCGAGTCCCGCGCCGATGATGGCCGAGGTCGGCGCGAGCATCTCGCGCATGCCAGGGCCGCCGATGGGACCCTCGTAGCGGATGACGATCACGTCGCCCGGCGCGATGCGGCCCTCGAGGATCGCCGCGAGGCACGCTTCCTCCGACTCGAACACGCGGGCCGGGCCACGCATGACCGGCGTCTTGACGCCGCTGATCTTCGCCACGGCACCCTCGGGCGCCAGGTTCCCGCGCAGCACCGCGAGGTGGCCCTCCTCATAGAGCGGCGTGCCCCACGGGCGGATGACGTCCTGTCCCACGGGCGGCTGCTCGGCGATGTCCGCGATGTTCTCGGCGATCGTGCGGCCCGTCACCGTGAGACACTCGCCGTGCAGCAGGCCCTGCGCGAGCAGCATCTTCATCACGACCGGCACGCCGCCCACGCGGTGCAGATCGGTGGCGACGTACTTGCCTGAAGGCTTCAGGTCGCAGAGCACGGGTACGCGCTTGCGGATGGTCTCGAAGTCGTCGAGCGTCAGCGGTACATCGGCCGCATGCGCGATCGCGAGCAGGTGGAGCACCGCGTTGGTGGAGCCGCCGAGCGCCATGCAGACCGCGATGCCATTCTCGAATGCCTGCCGGGTGAGGATCCGACGCGGGGTGATGCCGTGCTTTATGCACTCCACCACCGCCTCGGCCGACCGCGCTGCGCTCTCCGCCTTCTCGGCGTCCTCGGCTGCCATGGTGGAGGAGCCGGGCAGGCTCATGCCCATGGCCTCGAAGAGGCTCGACATGGTGTTGGCGGTGAACATGCCGCCGCAGCTGCCGGCACCGGGGCAGGCGTGCTTCTCGACCGCCTCGAGCTCGGTGTCGTCGATCGTTCCCGCCGCATGCTGGCCCACCGCCTCGAACACGCTCACCACCGTCAGGTCCCTGCCGTGCAGATGGCCGGGCTTGATGGTGCCGCCGTAGACGAACACGGCCGGGATGTCCACGCGCGCCATCGCGATCATGGCGCCGGGCATGTTCTTGTCGCAGCCGCCCACGGCGACGACACCGTCCATGCTCTGTGCACCACACACCGTCTCGATGGCATCGGCGATGACCTCGCGGGAGACGAGCGAGTATTTCATCCCCTCGGTGCCCATCGAGATGCCATCGCTCACGGTGATCGTGCCGAAGAGCTGCGGCATGGCGCCGGCGGCACGGAGCGCCGCCTCGGCGCGGCGTGCAAGGCCGTCGAGACCGGCGTTGCATGGCGTGATGGTGCTGTAGCCGCTGGCGATGCCGACGATGGGCTTGGCGAAGTCGCCATCGGTGAATCCGACGGCGCGCAGCATGGCCCGGTTGGGGGCGCGGGCGTCACCCTCGGTGACGAGACGGCTCTTGCGATTCAGGGACATGGCGGCAGGGAAAGGGGGTGCCCTAGTAAATCGACTCGCGGAGGCCGCCGCAAGCGTGGACGGCGCTCATGATGCCCCGCGGTCCGCGGGGAACTCCGAGGTGGCCGGCAACGCGGGCCCGTGGCGGCGCATGCTCCAGGCGAGCAGGGGCGGCGTCAGGAGCGTCGTGACGAGCACCATGGCCACCAGCGCGGCGTAGAGCGACGGGTCCACGACCGGCTTGCCGCCGATGGTGAGCGTGAGCCCGAGGCTCGCGAAGATGAGACCCACCTCGCCACGGGGAATCATGCCGATACCGATGCTCAGCGCATCGAGACGGCCGCGCAGGGCGCCGAGGGAGCAGGCCTGCTTGCCGAGCACGGCGGCGACGATGAGGAGCGCCGCGAGGGAAGGGATGCCGGGCTGCGCGAGCGCCCGCAGCTCCACCTGCATGCCCATCACAACGAAGAAGACCGGCACCAGCACCTGCGTGAGTGGCTTGAGGAGATCCTCGATGTGGCGCTCGCCACGATTGGTGAAGTCCTGGTAGTGCACCCGGTCGAGCACGAGCCCCGCCGCGTACGCGCCGACGATGCCCGCCAGCCCGAGCGAGCTGGCGGTCCAGGCGAGCCCGAAGCAGAACGCGAGCGCGGTGGCGAGCAGGACCCCTTGGCCGCGCAGACGTGAGGCGCCGTGAAAGAGGCGCGGGGCAAGCGCCTGTCCCAGCCAGAGCGCCGCCGCG
>JBJMOZ010000193.1:0-2852 GCA_045803465.1 Gemmatimonadales bacterium
CGAGGAGGCGCAGAAGTCGCTCGCGCGCCACCTGTACCGACTTCACGACGGTGCTCACCGTCTCGCTCGTCGTGGCGGCCGCCTGCGAGGTCTGGCCGGCGAGCTTGCGCACCTCGTCCGCGACCACGCTGAAACCCTTACCGTCCTCGCCCGCGCGCGCCGCCTCGATCGAGGCATTGAGCGCCAGCATGTGCGTCTGCTTCGCGATGGCGCGCGTCTGCGCGATGAACTTCTCGATGTCCGCCGACGCGCCGGCGAGCGCCTCCGCCTCGGACGTGCCGAGGGTCACCTCGTCGGCAAGCCGCGCGAGCTCGACGCTGCTGGCATCGAGACGCGCGCGGTGCCCGCGCGCGAGCTGGGCAAGGGCGGCATTGCGCTGTGCCGTCTCGATGGCCCCGGCCGCAAGCACCTTGGCGATCTCGAGGATGCGCGCCGCGTCGTCGGCCGCGGCGCGCACCGTGAGGGCCTGCTGGCTGGCGCGCTCGGTGAGGTCACCTGTGGTGCCGGCCACTTCCTCGGTCGAGGCGTTCATCTGCTGGGTGGAGGCGGCGATCTGCTGCGCCATGGAGGCGGCGTCGCCCGCCGCGCCCTGGATGGCACCGGTGAGCTCCCGCAGCCGAGTCACCATCTGTCCCACCGACACGAGCAGCGGCCCACCCTTCCGGGCGAGCAGGCTGTCCGGCATGTCGGCGACCTTGAGATCGCCCCGCGCCACGCGGCTCGCCACCTGCTCGGCCGTGATGAGCGGCACCATGAACTCGCGCTGCAGCCACGCCACGATGAGCAGTTCGGCCGCCGCGCAGAAACCGGTGAAGAGCAACGTGCCCACCAGCACCCGCCGCAGGTGCGTGGCGTCGCCGGCCGGCACGAGGAACCAGAGCAGCACCGCCACCACCAGCGTCAGCGCCACGACGCCGACGATGCCGACCGTGTGGAGGGCGCGGGTGGTGGACTGCTGGGAAGCGCTCATGTGGCGCGCTGGAAGGGCATGCAGTGAAGGTAGGGCAACGTCCCGTGGGATTCCACGGGCGCGGCGCCGCCACGAAACCCCGCCTGCCGTGTCGCGTAGGGACAGCACCCCTCACCGGTTCGCCATGACCCGCATCCATCGGCTTCTTCCGGTCCTCGTGGCCGTCCTGCGCGCCGCATCCCTCTCCGCGCAGGTCGAACGCGGACACCTGACGTCCGGCGTCCTTGCCATCACGAACGTCACCGTGATCCCGATGACGACCGACACCGTGCTGCACGGCGCCACCGTGGTCGTGAGGGACGGACGAATCGTCGCGGTGGGCCCGGCGCGCGATGTGCCGGTGCCGACCGGCGCCCGGCGCATCGACGGCAAGGGACGCTACCTCATCCCGGGCCTCGCCGACATGCACGTGCACCTCTACGCCGATGGCGCCGTGCCCGATTCCGTGGCGCCGTACGAGCTTGGCGTGATGGTCGCCAACGGCGTCACAACAGCGCGCATCATGAGCGGCACGCCGGAGCACTTCGGGCTGCGGGCCGACGTGGCGGCGGGACGCGTGCGTGGGCCGCAGCTCTGGATCGCGAGCCCGCAGTTCGCCGGCAAGCCGTACGAGAACACCCGCGTCGTCACCACGCCGGAGGAGGCGCGCGTCGCGGTGCGGCAGATGGCGGACTCGGGCTACGACTTCATCAAGCTGACGCTGCACATCTCGCGGCCGGTGTACGATGCCGTCGTGGACGAGGCACGGCGCGCCGGCATTCGCGTCATCGGGCACGTCGATCCGCAGGTGGGCGTGGCCCGCGCCATCGCGGCCGGCCAGCAGATCGAGCATCTCGACAACTATTTCGAGGCCGTGCTCGCCGACTCGGCGCCAATGAAGGAGAGCGTCTCGGGGGGCTTCGTCTATCGCCTGCAGAACTGGCCCAGCCTCGACTTCGTGGACGACCGCAAGCTCGCGGCGGTGGCCGGCGCCACGGCGCGCGCGGGCATCTGGTCCGTGCCGACGCTGGTGGTGTTCAACGAGGCGTTCGCCATAGGCCACAGCGACGACGAGATCCGCCGTCGGCCCGATTGGGCGCTCATGCCGGCCGAGCAGCGCGATCTCTACCTGAAGACGCGCACGCGCTACTGGAGCGCGGCCAATGCGGAGGTGCGCACCGACGCACGCCGCCGGCGGTACGTACAGGTGCGCAACGCGCTGGTGAAGGCGATCCATGACTCGGGTGGCCGGATCATGGCGGGCTCCGATACGCCGGAGTGGTTCCACGCCTACGGCTTCGGACTGCATCGGGAGTTGCAGGCGTTGGTGCAGGCGGGACTCACGCCGTGGCAGGCCCTCGAGGCAGCCACGCGGTACCCGGCTGAATTCCTCGGTGGGGCGCGCGATTGGGGCACCATCGCGCCGGGCATGCGTGCCGATCTCGTGCTGCTGGACGCCGATCCCCTGGCGGACATCCGGCACGCCACGCGGATCGTGGGGGTGGCGCTGGGCGGGACGTGGATGGAGCGAGGAGCGCTGGATCGGATGGTGCAGGACGCGGCCCGGCGACTCGGCCCGGGGGCCTAGCGGGGCATCAGCGCAGCAGCAGCAATGCCGAGACGATCAGCAGCGCGACCGTCAGTGCCAGCACCAGTGCCCGGTGTCCGCGGCTGGCGTGCTCCATCCAGGCCGCGGCTGTCGGCGGTGTCGGCCGCTGAAGCGGTCCCGAGCGCACCACGGACTGCGCCTCCTCGAGGGCTTCCACCAGCGCGCCGGCGGTCATGAATCGTTCCTCGGGTGCGCGCGCGAGTGCCCGGAGCGTCAGGGCCTCGACCGCGACCGACACCGACGGCCGCAAGTTGCGCAGCGGCCGGGGCGATTCGGTGATCGCGCGCGCGATCA
>JBJMOZ010000216.1:0-3144 GCA_045803465.1 Gemmatimonadales bacterium
CGGTGGCGCCGGCCACCGGCACACCGGCGTCGATGAACGCGCGCGCGGGCATCGGCGGCTCGTGCAGATAGAGCGTCGCGAACGGCAGGCTCACTGCAACCGTGCCCGCCGCAGCCATCGCCGCGATGCCCGCCTGCGACGCGTGCTCGAGATGGTCGGCCGAGAGTGCTCCGACCGCCGCGGCGAGTGCGGCGCCGCCACCGTCGCTCAGCTGATCGGCATGCAGCTTGGCGCCCAGCCCGTGGCGGCGGCCGGCCTCCAGGATGCATCGGGCCTCGTCGATCGTGAACGCCGAGCGCTCGACGAACACGTCGCAGCACTCGGCCAGCCGTTCGCGTGCCACTGCGGGAATCATCTCGTCGACCAGCCAGTGCACGTACTCGTCGCGGCGGTCCCGGTACTCCGGCGGCACCACGTGGGCGCCGAGAAACGTGACGACGAGGCGGGTCGGCTGTTCGTGCCGCAGGCGACGGTACACGTGGAGAAGCTTGCGTTCGGAAGCGTCGTCGAGCCCATAGCCGCTCTTGCACTCGACCGTGGTGACGCCCAGCTGGCGCATTTCCGCGAGCGACATCCTGGCGCGGCTCACGAGCTCCTCCTCGCTCGCCGCGCGCGTCGCGCGCACCGTCGCGGCGATGCCGCCGCCCGACTGCGCGATGTCCAGGTACGATTCGCCGCGCAGCCGCCGCTCGAATTCCCCTGCGCGCCAGCCACCGAAGGCGAGATGCGTGTGGCAGTCCACGAGCCCGGGGACGACCAGTCGGCCGCGGCAGTCCTCCGACTCGGCCGTCTCGTGCACCAGCGGCAGTTCCTCCTCGAGGCCGGCCCAGAGGATGGTGTCGTCCTGCCACACGATGGCGGCGCGCTCGATGACGTGGATGTCGCCCTGCCCGCCCTCGTCGCGACAGGTGGCGAGGGTGCCGATGTTGCGCAGGACCCTCACGCGCCCCGGCCCTCGACGCCGGTGATCATGGGCAGGTCGACACCGCGCGCCCGCGCCGTCTCGATGGCGTCGTCGTAGCCCGCGTCCGCGTGACGCATCACGCCCGTGCCCGGATCGGCGGTGAGCACGCGCTGCAGCCGCCGGTCGCCCGAGTCGGTGCCGTCGGCCACCGCGACCATGCCGCTGTGGATGGAGTAGCCGATGCCGACGCCGCCGCCGTGGTGCAGCGAGACCCAGCTCGCCCCGCACGCGGTGTTGAGCAGCGCGTTCAGCAGCGGCCAGTCCGCGATGGCGTCCGAGCCGTCCTTCATCGCCTCGGTCTCGCGGTTGGGCGAGGCCACCGAGCCGGTGTCGAGGTGATCGCGTCCGATGACGATCGGCGCCTGCACCTTGCCGTGCTTCACCAGCCAGTTGAACCGGAGCCCCATCTCGGCGCGCTCACCGTACTCCAGCCAGCAGATGCGCGCCGGCAGCCCCTGGAACTGCACCATCTCGGAGGCCTTCCGGATCCAGCGCGCGAGTGCCTCGTTCTTCGGGAAGGTCGCGAGCACCTCGCGATCGGTGACCGCGATGTCGGCGGCATCGCCGGAGAGCGCCGCCCAGCGGAACGGTCCCGAGCCGCGACAGAAGAGCGGCCGGATGAATGCCGGCACGAAGCCCGGGATGTCGAACGCCTGCGTCATCCCGCGCAGGTCGGCCACCTGTCCGCGCAGGTTGTTGCCGTAGTCGAACGTCACGGCCCCCTTCGCCTGCAGCGCCAGCATCGCCTCGACGTGCGCGCACATCGAGTCGAGCACCCGCGACTCGTAGCCCTTCGGGTCGCGCTCCCGCAGATCGGCCGCCGCCTCGAGCGAGAGGCCCACGGGGATGTAGCCCAGTTGCAGGTCGTGCGCCGAGGTCTGGTCGGTGAGCACGTCGGGCACGATGCCGCGTCGCGCCAGTTCGGGCACGACGGTGGCGATGTTGCCGACGAGTCCGACCGACAGTGCCTGCTTCTTCGCCTTGGCGTCCAGCACGAGCCCGAGCGCCCGGTCGAGATCGGTCTCGAGCCGGTCGCAGTAGCCGGTCTCCACCCGCCGGCGCACCCGTTCGGGGTCGACATCCACGCCCAGGAACGCGGCGCCGTTCATCGTGGCCGCCAGCGGCTGGGCGCCGCCCATGCCCCCGAGCCCGCCCGTCACCACCAGCCGGCCTTCCAGCGTGCCCCCGAACTGCTGCCGGGCACACTCGGCGAACGTCTCGTAGGTGCCCTGCAGGATCCCCTGGGTGCCGATGTAGATCCATGAGCCGGCGGTCATCTGGCCGTACATGGTCAGGCCGAGCTGCTCGAGGCGGCGGAACTCGTCCCAGTTGGCCCAGTCGGGCACCAGGTTCGAGTTGGCGATCAGCACCCGCGGCGCCCACTCGTGCGTGCGCATGACCCCGACCGGCTTGCCCGACTGCACGAGCAGTGTCTCGTCCTGCTCCAGCGTGGTCAGCGTGCGGACGAGCGCGTCGAAGGCGCTCCAGCTCCGCGCGGCCCGGCCGGTGCCGCCGTAGACGACGAGGTCGTCCGGCCGCTCGGCGTTCTCCGGGTCGAGATTGTTCATCAGCATGCGCAGCGGCGCCTCGGTCTGCCACGAGCGGGCGGTGAGGGTCGTGCCGCGGGCGGCCTGTACGGGGCGAGCTCCATCCATGCGCTCCATTGCACACCCCGGGGACGCCTCGGGACCACGGCGGCACGCTCTCCGCTGTCTGGGATCCCAGACGACGCATTAGGGTCACGGCGTGGCCACCGTCCCCGCCGCCCAGCAGACGCTGGCGGCCGACGAGACGCTGCTGGTCCAGTCGGGCAAGCCCGTCGGGATCATGCGGACGCACGAGTGGGCGCCGCGGGTGCTGATCGCCAACTCCAATCTGGTCCCGGAGTGGGCGACGTGGGAGGAGTTCCGCCGGCTCGAGGACCTCGGGCTGACGATGTACGGCCAGATGACCGCCGGCTCGTGGATCTACATCGGCACCCAGGGGATCGTCCAGGGCACCTACGAATGCTTCGCGGAGATCGCGCGCCGGCGCCACGGCGGCTCGCTCGCGGGGACGGTCACGCTCACGGCGGGGCTCGGGGGGATGGGCGGCGCTCAGCCCCTGGCAGTGACCATGAACGGCGGCGTGGTGCTCTGCATCGAGGTCGACGAGCACCGCATCCGCCGCCGGCTGGAGAC
>JBJMOZ010000246.1:0-2607 GCA_045803465.1 Gemmatimonadales bacterium
ATCATGATGCCGGAGCTCGACGGCTACGGCGTGCTCGAGGCGATGCAGTCGAGCGCCACCTTGCGCGACATCCCGGTGCTGGTGATCTCGGCGGTCGACGAGATCGCCAGCGTCGTCAAATGCATCGAGCTCGGGGCGACCGACTACCTGACCAAGCCGTTCAATCCGGTGCTGCTGAAGGCGCGGGTCGACAAGTGCATCGAGCAGCGCCGGCTGCGCGAACAGGAGGACGACTACCAGAAGAAGCTCGAGGTCGAGAAGCGGCGGGCCGACGGCATCCTGGCGACCGTGCTGCCGCCCGACATCGTGCGGGCGCTGAAGCGCAACGACCGGCTGCAGCCGCGCCTCTACGACGACGTCTCGGTGCTGTTCTGCGACGTGGTGGGCTTCACCGCCTATTCCGAGAAGCATCCGCCCGAGACGGTGTTCAGCGAGCTCGAGGGGCTGGTCGAGAGCTTCGAGGCGCTCGCCCGCAAGCACGGGCTGGAGAAGATCAAGACGGTCGGCGACGCCTTCATGGCGACCGCCGGGCTCTTGTCGCCGCGCGACAACCCGGTGCGCGACGCGGTCGCCTGCGGGCTCGACATGATCGCGGCCGGCGAGGCGTTCGGCGGCGGCACCGGGGTGCGGATCGGCATCGACCACGGCCCGGTGGTGGCCGGCATCATGGGCAAGACGCAGTTCCAGTTCGACGTCTGGGGCGATACCGTCAACACCGCCGCCCGGATCGAGGGGGCGGCGCGGCCGGGCAGCGTGTGCCTGAGCGGCCGGGCGTGGATGCACCTGCGCCACCAGGCCGAGGCGCGCACGCTCGGGCTGGTCGACCTCAAGGGCAAGCAGAAGATCGAGATCCTCGAATGCACGGCGCTGAAGGACTAGGGCGATGGCCGGGACGATGACCGACAAGACTACGGGGACGCGCTGGCGCAGCTGGCTGCCGGTGCTGCTGGTGGTGCTGCTGCTGGCCGGCCTGCCCGCCGCGGTATGGCTCGACCTGCGCAACCTCTCGGAGCACTCGCTCGAGGCCCAGGCGCGCGACCTCAACTCGGTGATCACCAGCGTGCGCACCTACTACGCCCGCAACGTGGTCAACCGGGTGCTGGAGAGCCCCGGCCACACCGAGGTGGTGCACAACTACAAGGACATTCCCGGCGCAATCCCGATCCCCGCGACCCTGTCGCTCGAGCTGGGCGCCGTGATCGGCGCGGAGCAGTCCAACATCACCTACCGCTTCATCTCGGATTATCCCTTCAAGGGCCGGACGCCACACCAGCTCGACGCGTTTGAGCGCAACGCGCTGGCCGCGCTGCGCGCCAATCCCAAGCAGACGCTGGAGGATGTCTCGTGGTCGGGCACGTCGGGCCAGGTGCGCCTCGCCGCCCCGGTCATGATGCTGGGCTCGTGCGTCAAATGCCACAACAGCCATCCCGACAGTCCGAAGACCGACTGGAAGCTGGGCGACGTGCGCGGCATCCAGGAGATCATCGTCAACACCTCGATGACGGCCAACCTCACGGTGTTCAAGTACCTGCTGAGCTACTTCGCCTTCATGGCGGTGGTCGGCGTGACGTTCATCGGCATGCAGCGGCGGATGGCGGGCACGATCGGCAACATGAACCACGACCTCGAGGCGGCCAATGCCGGGTTGGCCGCGCGCGGCCGCGAGCTCGGCGAGACCGTGGTGCAGCTCCAGCAGGCGCGCGACCAGGCGATGGAGGCGAGCCGCACCAAGTCGAGCTTCCTCGCCAATATGAGCCACGAGCTCCGGACGCCGCTCAACGCCATCATCGGCCTCACCGAGCTCTTGTCGGAGAACACCGCCCGCTTCGGCACCGAGAAGGCGGTCGAGCCGCTGCGCCGCGTGCTGCGCGCCGGCCGCCACCTGCTCGAGCTGATCAACGGCATCCTCGACCTGTCGAAGATCGAGGCCGGCAAGCTCGACCTCACGACCGAGGACGTGGCGCTGCAGCCCCTGCTCGAGGAGGTGATGGGCCTGGCGAAGCCGCTCGCCGAAGCCAACAAGAACGAGCTGGTCCTGGAGGGATCGTGGGATCCCGGCAGCATGCACACCGATTCGATGCGGCTGCGCCAGGTCCTGCTCAACCTGCTGAGCAACGCCTGCAAGTTCACCAAAGGCGGCAAGGTGACGCTCAAGGTCACGCGCCGGCAACGCGACGGCCAGGTGTGGGTGGACTTCGCCGTCAGCGACACCGGCATCGGCATGACCCAGGAGCAGCTCGGCCGGCTGTTCGTCGAGTTCAGCCAGGCCGACGCCTCGACGACCCGCGAGTTCGGCGGCACGGGCCTCGGACTCGCGATCACGCGCAAGCTCTGCCAGCTGCTGGGCGGCGACGTCACCGCGGAGAGCAGCCCGGGCAAAGGCTCGACCTTCGTCGTCCAGCTCCCGGCGGTCAGCACGCAGGCGCCCGGCGAGGCGGAAACGTCCCTGTCGCCGCACCCGCCGGGCGAAAAGGCGGCGGGAGACCGCGGCACGGTGCTGGTGATCGACGACGACCTGACGGCGCGCGAGCTGATGACCAGCTACCTGGTCCAGCAGGGCTTCTCGGTGGTGACCGAGAAGAGCGGCGTCGCCGGCCTCAAGCGCGC